>JAABTR010000662.1 GCA_011389755.1 Deltaproteobacteria bacterium
GCTTGCTCTCGAGCTCCTTCGGACCTTCGAGCACCTCGAAGCGACCGTTGAAATACCGGGTCAGACCGCCGCCCCAGGTGCCTATCCAAATGGCGCCGTCCGGAGACTCCGCCAGACACAAGACTCTGTCGTTGGACAGGCCGTCGGCGTGAGTGTAGCGCCTCAGCTCTTCGCCCTTTTGTCGATAAAGCCCCTTGCCGAAGACGCCGAACCAAATCGAACCGTCCGACGCCTGGTGCATGGCCCGCGCGCCGCCCTCGACGGCTTCGCCTTCGTACGACAGCGAACCCAGAGCGCGCCCTTGCTTAAAAAAGAGGACGCCCGCGTTGAACGAGCCGACGTACAGGCCTCCTTGGGGCCGCTCCAAGATCGCCCGGGTCCCGCCCACGATTCCGGCCTCTGAGCCGAACACCGAGATCTCCTTGTGGCGCATGCGTCCCAGGCCGCCAGTCTGCAGCCCAAACCACATATCGCCGCCGCTATCTTGATAGACCGTGCGAACCGAGGGATCGGGCAGACCGTCTCTCGTGTCGTATGTCGTAAACGGGGCGTCCCGCAGCACCACGAGCCCCCCGGGGCCGAGCCCTAAAAGCAGGCTCCCCTCGCGATCCTCGAACAAGGCAAGACCGTTGTCTGTGGGCAGACCGTCGTCTTTGCCGTAGTCGACGAGCTGCCCATCCTCGAGCCTCCCGAGTCCCCGATCGTACAGGGCAACCCACAGGTTCTCATCTCGATCTTCGGCGATGTCCGAGATCATCAGCTTGGGCGTTCGGGCCAAAACCGTCTCGAAATTCCCACGAGAATACCGGAGGAGCCCCCCACCCCAGGTGCCTATCCACAAGGTCCCCGCGGAGTCGAGCTCCAAAGCTCTCACGCCATCCACGGTCAGAGCCGGCACCGTCTTCGCATCAAAAACGGATAACGCCCCGGCGCCCCAGCGAGCGAGCCCCCCGTCGGTGGCGATCCAGATGTTTCCGTCTCGGTCTTCGGCGAAGTCGTTGACGGCGCCTTGGGGGAGCCCGTCTTTGGCCGTCAAGTTCCAAAGAGCGCCGCCCGGCTCCATGACCGTGCACCCTTCGTTGGTGGCAAACCAGATCCGCGCCCTCGAGTCTTCGAAAACCGCCAAGACATTCTCGTCGAGCAGTCCGTCTTTTTTTGTGATCGAGTCGAAGCGGCCGCCCTCGTAGCGCACCACTCCTCCGCCCCGGGTGGAGATCCAGAGCCTCTGATCGCGGTCCAGATACAAATCGGTGACGTCGTCGTGGGTGAGCGCGGGGGTGTTCGTCGCATCGAAGACCTCGAAGTCCACGCCGTCGAAACGCGCCAGCCCCTCCTGGGTCCCCAGCCAATAGTAACCGTCCGCTGTTTGAGCTATGGCCAGGACCGAGGCCTGGGGGAGCCCCTCGGGCTCGCCGTAGAACGACTTGACGTAGTGCCGGGGTTTTTTCTGGGCGTCGAGCCCGAGGGCGGGCTGCGCGGCGAGGGTCACAAGCGCCGCGCCGAGGATAAACGCTTTCCAGCGAAGCCTCGCCTCGTGCCGAAGCGACAAAACGCGCGCGAGCCTATCTTCACCTCGGTTCATGTTCTTGAAAGATCATTATTCGCCCAAAACCCCCACATGTCAGTTCGCGAGCCGCTTTTTTAAGGGATGGGCCGGCTCAGCGCAGGATCTCGCGAAGGGCGCGGGCTCGCTGCCACTGCCTGATGAGCTCTGCGTTTGGGGGCCACACCGGGGGCGGGTTGTCCCAGGCTGGGGAGATGACCCGCCGCTCTTCGTCGGCCAAGAGGTAGGGCAGCGGGTCGGCGGGCAGCGGCGCAAAATCCGGCCCGGAGGGTTCGGCTCTAAAATCGACGAACTCGAAGCTCGTGTTGTAGGCGAGCAAGGCCCCGCCAGAGATGGCGAAGGGAGGAGTCAGATCCACGTTCTTGTCCCCATCGATCCCCGCGTAAACGATATTGACGCCCTGGGTGCCCGGGTAGTCGACCTCCCCTTGGGCGAGGCAATAAAACGCCCCCGCGAAAGGTTGGAGGTCGACCGAGGATCCTCCGGCCGAGACGCAAGGCGGCTGCTCGCCTCCCAGCTCGACGAGCTGCCCGTATCCCCATTTCCCCGACGGGGCCTGAGCCCACAGGGCCGCGAGGCTCTCGAAGTGCAACTCGCTCAGGCCCGTTCCCAGCCCGGCCCGCAGCAGCTCGTCGACCTCCAGCGGCGATCCGGTCGGCAGCTCGAAGATGTCGGTGATGTATTCGAGACCGCCGAGGCGGGATGCCGCATACATCCAAAACAGATAGGCCAGGGCGTAGTTCTCGTACTGGGCGTAAGTCCAATTGACGAGCGACAGCCCATCGCCGATGAGACCCGAGTGGTCGCCAAAATAGTACCCGACGGCGTACTCGTTGCTGCCGTTTACGAGGTGCACCGCCACCTCGGCCAGGCCCTCGTCGTGATAGGCCCAGTAAACCTGGTTCATGCCGTGGTAAGCGTTGTACAAAAGATGCTGCAGCTCGTGGGGCACCACCGCCTCGAAGATGCCACCGTCGCCCGTCATGGCGGTCACGTTGACATGTAAAAGCTCCATCTCGTTGGAGTGCAGTCCCCAAAGCGACATGCTCAAAATATCTTGGAGGGCGTTTATGGGCGAGAAGTACCCGCCGTAGGCGTTGCCCCCATCGAGCCCCAGGATCACCACGCGTTCGTTGCCGTCCAGATCCTTTGGGGGGCCGAAAACCTCGGTCTCGAGGGGGTAGACGTCCTCGTCGAAGTAGTCGACCATGCCTTGGCTGAACCTGTTCGGCGCGCCTTCCTCCAGGTAGATCACGCAGCTCCTTCCGGTCAGGACGCGCCTCGCCTTTATTTCGTACTGGGTCATGCCCGTGGGGTCGGAAAAGTCGTTCACCCAAAAATCGGCCGTGTCCGCGGCCTCGAACGAGGCTGTCAGAGGTCCGCGCTCTTTGGGTTCCAAGTCGGCGGTCAGGTCGCAGCTGAAACCGAGCTTTTGCCTCTCGGTGGTCAGCGTGGCCTCATCGGCGATGGCGTCGAACGCGACCTTCTCCACCGCCAGGGCCTCGCCTTGACAGGTTATGGCATAGGACTCGGCAGCGCCCTTGGCTTGCGCATCGCCGCCTCCGGCGAACGCGACCTTCACCTCGGTGCGCGTGGGCGCGACGACGCTCGCGATGCTCGGCGGCGCCCCCCCCGTGTCGGGCTGTGTGTCGCTCGACCACGTGTCTGGTGTCGAATCGTCTGCGCTCGCAGTCCCATCCATCTGGTCGGCCTGGTCCGAGCCGGCGTCGCCGCCATCAGAAGAACATCCGCCGAATATCATCGCCGAAAAAAACAAAAGAAAAGAAAAAAAAGTCCGCTCCTTCAAACGCTCATCTCCTTAAAAAATCGCTGCGAGACCGGGCGACTCACCCGCGCTGTCGATTCTTTTCTCGATCATCAAGATGCCACAAAAAAACGCCCCCGAAAAGAAGGCCCCATCGGGGCTCTTAGTTTATCTATCCTCGCGCCGTTAACTCTTTTTATAGGGGAACGTTCCGATATAAGGAGGAGACCATGCACGGGAAAACGACGGGCGCCGCTTTAGTGCTGATCGCGACGCTCCTGTCAGCGATGGGCCAGGCGGACGAAAAGACCGATCAGGCCCGGATCCACTTCAACGAGGGCGTGGCTCTGTTCGAAGAAGGGGACCACGAGCGCGCCGCCATCGCCTTCGCAAGGGCCTACGAGCTCAAACCGAGCTACAAGATCCTCTACAACATCGGCCAGACCGAAAACGAGCTCAAGCACTACGCTCGGGCTCTGCAGGCCTACAAGAAGTATCTCGCCGAGGGCGGTGACGAGGTCCCCGCAGGCAGAGCCGAGGAGCTCGCCAAGATCGTCAAACGGCTCGAGGCCCTGGTCGGCCAAGTCTCCATCGACTACCCCGTCCCCGGCGTCCTCGTGATGATAGACGGCGAGCGCCGGGGAGAGACCCCGCTCGAAGAGCCCATCTTCGTCGACATGGGGACCCACAAGCTGGAGCTCAGGCGAGGCATCGAGGTGGTCTACAAGGAGACCCTGCGGATCGCCGGCGGACAGGTGTTCGAGGTCGAATTGGCCAAAGACCCATCGACGCCGAGACC
>JAABTR010000116.1 GCA_011389755.1 Deltaproteobacteria bacterium
CTTCCGCAAGGAGGAGGCCGAGCGGCATAATGCCGGCGGCGTGGTCATCCCCGATGATGTCAAGGGCCGCGCCCTCTGGCAGGACGGTCTCTACTTCGCCGTCATGGTGGGCATCCTCGTCTTCGCCAACTGGGGCAAGCCTGCGGACGGGGAGAGCGGGTTGTGGGCGGCCATCCACTCGGCGAAGTGGGTGGTAACGGGCATCTTCGGCGTGATTCTCGCCGGCAGCATCGTCGCCTGGTTCAAAAAAGACGAGCTGTCCATGTGGGTCGAGTCGAGCTGGACCTTCACCAAGCAGATCATGCCGCTGCTCCTCGGCGGCGTGCTGGTGGCGGGGTTCCTGCTCGGCGGGCCCGGCGGCGGCCATGGGATCATCCCGAACGAGTGGGTCAGCTCCATGGTGGGCGGCAACTCACTTTCGGCCAATTTCTTCGCGTCGTTCGTCGGCGCGTTCATGTACTTCGCCACGCTCACCGAGGTGCCGATCCTCGAGGGGCTCTTGAGCTCAGGCATGGGCAAGGGGCCGGCGCTCGCGCTCCTGCTCGCGGGGCCGGCGCTGTCGCTGCCCAACATGCTCGTCATCCGCAGCGTGATGGGGAATAAGAAGACCGCCGTGTTCATTTGCCTTGTGATCGCGCTTTCGACAGTCGCCGGCATGGTCTATGGCGGGCTGTTTTGAGAAGTCGATGGAGAAACCACGAGTGGCCCGCGAAGCAGCGGCGCCGACAATGGAGGTAAGAGATGAAAATCAAGGTTTTGGGCACAGGTTGCCCCAAGTGCAAGAAGCTGTATTCGGAAGCGGAGAAAGCCATCGCCGAAGCCGGAGTCTCTGCGGAGCTGGAAAAAGTCGAGAACATCGATGACATCATGAATTACGGCGTGATGATGACACCGGCCCTGGTGATTGACGAAGAGGTCAAGGCGAGCGGCCGCGTCGCGTCTTGGTCGGAGATCGCGAAATGGATCAAGGGGGGCGCATGAGAGGCGTTCGAAGAGTCACGTTTTTTGTTCTTGTCGCAGTGTTCGCAGCGACGCTCGGGGCGTGCGGCGAAAAGTCGGCGGACGCAGCGAGCGCTGTCAAAGCCGCGGAGTCGGCCTCTAAAGCGACCGCGGCCAAGAGCGAGAAGACCCCGGACATGCAGACGGACAAGGTGAAGGTGTACTACTTTCACGGCACGCGCCGCTGCCCGACCTGTGTCGGAATTCAAAAGAGCATCAGCGAGGCCATCGATGACAACTTCAAAAAAGAGCTCGAGGCGGGGATGCTCGAGTTTGAAGAGGTCAATTTCGAACAGGACGCCAACAAACACTACGTCGAGCAATTTCAGATTGCGTTCAGCACGATGATCGTGGCCGCGCAGGCCGGCGACGAGACCATCGAGTGGGAAAACGCGCGCAAGGTGTGGGACTATGCACACAGCCCGGTTGAGCTCAAAAACTATGTGAAGTCCACGACCCAGAAGTACCTGAAGATGGTGACGGAATAACCGATGGAACCGTTTTTCTTTGCAATAGGCACCGCGCTGTGGCTCGGGATTCTGACGTCCATCAGCCCGTGCCCGCTGGCGACCAACATCGCCGCCGTCTCCTACGTGGGAAAGCGCGTGGGGAGCCCCCCCATGGTCCTGCTGTCCGGGCTTTTGTACACACTGGGACGGACCCTGAGCTATTTCGCGGTCGCCTTCATCGCCGTCCAGAGCCTCATCTCGGTGCCCTCGGTCTCCATGTTTCTGCAGAGCCGGATGAATCAGTTTTTGGGGCCGCTGTTGCTCATCGCCGGGGTGCTCTTGCTGGACGTCATCCCCTGGCCGTGGACCGGAGGCGGCGGCGGATTCTCCTCCGGGCTCCAGGCGCGGGTGGACAAGCTGGGCGTCCTCGGCGCCGGCCTCTTGGGGCTCTTGTTCGCGCTGACCTTCTGTCCGGTCTCCGCCGCCTTGTTCTTCGGCAGCCTCGTGCCGCTCTCCCTCAAGTACGAGTCGACCGTGCTGCTGCCGAGCCTTTACGGCATCGGGACCGCGCTGCCTGTGGTCGTCTTTTCGGTGGTTATCGCCTTTGCCGCCAATCGCGTCTCAAAAGCGTTCAACGCTCTCACCAAGATCGAGCCGTGGATGCGGCGCATCACGGCGGTGCTCTTCATCCTCGTCGGCGGGTATCTTTGTCTCGTATATATTTTCGGCGTGCTTTGAGGCCCTCGATACAATCGGATTGAGGCCGTGACTCTTCGAAAAAAAAAAGGAGGCGGCGCAGCGCAGGAAGGCTCTTCCACCCCGGTGGACGAACCCGACGTCCTGCGACGAGCCTGTGCGGGTGATCGCGTCGCGTTCCGGGTGCTCGTCGACCGCTATCGCGGGCCGCTGTATACGTTCGTTTATCGGATGGTGCGGTCCGCCCCGGTCGCCGAAGAGTTGGTCCAAGAGACCTTCGTCCGGGTGTTTCGCGCCTCGAGCAGATACCGGCCGACCGCTCGTGTCTCGACCTGGCTGTTTCGCATCGCGAGCCGCCTCGCGATGAACGAGGCCTCCCGGGCCAGGCACACTCTGGAGACCCCGCTCGAAGAGGCGGCGCCGGATGCGTCGGTGTTGCGCTCCACGGTCCCCGGCCCGGCCGAGACGTTGGAGACCAAGGAGCTCGCGCGATCGCTCGAGGCAGCCCTCGATCGGCTGCCGCCGAACCAGCGGGCTGCGGTGCTCCTCGCCCGAGTGGAGGAGCTGTCCTACGCCGAGATCGCCCAGATCCTCGAGATAAGCGCGGGCGCTGTCGATGGCCTGTTGCAAAGGGCCCGTAAGAACCTGACCGAAATGCTCGCCTCATCGCTTTAAAAAAAGTTCCCTCGAAACCGCAGATTTTCCGGCAGCCGCCGGTTTGACTGACACGGAGGCCAATTTTGAGGTGCAAACACGCGAAAAAGGCGCTGTCGCGCTACCAGGATGGGGAGCTCGCCGCTTCGTCCAGAGCTTCGCTGGAGGCGCACCTCGACCGGTGTCACGGCTGCCGAGCGGAGCTTGTGCGCCAACGTCGTCTCTGGAGTCTTCTCGGCGTGCTCGGCCCGATCGAGGCCCCGGAGCTTCTCGCCGGCATCGAGCGTCGCCTCGCCGAGCCTTCGAGGTGGTCCTTGTGGATAGGGCTCCTGCGCACGCGAGGTGCCGGGTTCGCCGCGGCGTCTGCTCTTTTGGCCTTGTTCGTGCTCGGGGGCGTATGGGCAGGCTCCACCTTGCGTCAACCCGCTCCAGCTAGGGAGCACGATCCCGTCCTGACCGAGCTCCTCTCAAACGCGCCGGCGGGGATGGAATTCGCCGCGGCCTGCGGGCGGCCCGGAGACGAGCCATGAATAAAAAAAACCTTCTCATCGCAGTTCTCGTGGCGTCGCTGTCGGGCAACGCCGCGTTTGTCATCACGGCCGTCGCAAGAAGCCATGAGCAGCCGCGCGGGGACGCTGACCGGCTCACGCTGACGACGCAGCAAAAAAAGCGGTTCAGCGAGGCCAATGAGGTCTTTTTGGCCGGGCGAGCGGCGGCGCACCGCGAGCTCAGCGAGCTGAGGGGCGAGCTTGCCGCGGAGCTCCTCGAGGAGACACCAAATCGAGAACGCCTCTTGAAGGTCGCCTTGAAGATGTCCGAGCTCCAGACCGCGCGCAGGCCCAAGCTCATCGAGCACCTGTTGCTTCTTCACGCGATGTTGTCCCCATCCCAAAGGGCCGCGATGGCCGACGAGATCCGGAGTAACACGAGCGCGTGCTGCGCGGCATGTCCCGGGTCGCGCTTTTTCGTGACGCAGCGTCGCAACGCCGAGTAGAGCGCTTCTGCGTTCTTCGAACGACCCGAGGGAGGAAGAGCCTATGGTGGTAAACAGGGACATGAGATACATGTTGGTGCTCGCTTTACGGACGCTTCGAAAAAACGCGGCCATGGCGATTGTCACAACGTCATTCATGGCGGCTTTTTGCTTTGGTTGCAGCGGCCAGCGCTGCTATGAGAACGAGGACTGCAAGGCGCCCCGGGTCTGCAGCCCATCCGGGCAGTGCGTCTATGAGTGCTCCTTTGACCCGGACTGTGGCGAGGGCTTCCAGTGCGTCGAACACCGCTGCGCACCGCACTCGACAGTCACCATCGCGTGCCCGGACGACATGGTGAACGTGTCCGACGTGTTCTGCGTGGATCGGTATGAGGCCTCTCGACCGGACGCGACCTCGACGAGCGCCGGCACAGACTCAGCAGAAGCCAGGAGCGTGGCCGGGGTCATCCCTTGGCAGGTGACGGACAACGCCGCGGCCGAGGCGGCGTGCGCGGCAGCGGGGAAGCGTCTTTGTACCTCGGAAGAGTGGCGGCTCGCCTGCAAGGGACCGGACAGCACTATTTACTCCTACGGTGATAGCTATGACCCTGAGACGTGCAACGGCATCGACGCGTTCGGTCGCAAAAACTTCCACCTCGCTCCGACCGGCTCTTTTTCCGGGTGCACCAACGAGTGGGGGCTGTTCGATATCAACGGGAACCTTTGGGAGCACATCGCTGGCGGGAGCGACCAGACGGTGCGCGGCGGCGCGCACAACTGCGGCGACTCCGCCGCTTTGCACAAGTGCGACTACGTTCCGGGAAACTGGTCACCTTCGGCGCTCGGTTTTCGCTGCTGCCTGACCCCCGACACAAGCGGGGAGGATGTGGAGGCGTCTGCCGGCGCTGTCTCGCCTCGAGCGCCGCGCGGCGTCCCCCGGATACCGGGCGGTGGCAAACCTGGCCGGGAAGAGAGGCCCTCGCCATTCGCTGCGTGAAGACCGATTGATGGCTAGGTCGCACCGAGGAAGTCGCGAAATGCAGATAGTACAAACCGTTCCATTTGCTCTGGCCCTTATCGTCTCAATCTGTGCTGAGGCCCGCGCCGATGAGGTGACGCCCGCCGAGACCTCGCGATGCGCCGAGGCGAAGGAGGAGCAATGCTACCTGTCAGCCGCCCGCGCGCTCGTCGACTCGGGCAAGCTCCGCGACGCGATTGCGCTGCTCAAGGAAGGTCTCGCGGCTCATCCGGAGTCGGCCGAGCTGACTCTCCTTCTCATCGACGCCTACCAGCGCGACGGCAACGACATGTGGGCGCTCAGGACAGCCGCCGATTTTCATGCGCGCCACCTCGATGACTGTGAGGTCGCCTCTTGGATCGCGTGGATTTACCTGAAGCAGGGCACCCTCGACGAGGCGCGGGAGCTGCTCGCGCCTATGGATTGCGGGCAAGCTCATCCGCTCGCCGCGCGAAGGGAGCTGCTCCTTTCGTTCATCGAGAAAAACGCAAAAGACGACGAGGCGGCGCAGGGGCACCTGGACGCCGCGTACGCCGCGAAGAGCGCCTTCGCCGAGGACAAAGAGGCGATAGGCAGGCTCATGGCCCGCGACCCCGGATATCTGGCGCCCGTTTCAGGGCGGGTCGACCTGGCGCTTGGTTACACGGCCAATGCGCTCGCGGGATCCCCTTTGGACCCGGCGGCGACGGAGCAGGACACGGGCAGCCCCCTGGGGCAGGTCGGGGGATGGCTTCGGCTCGTCGGCCCCACGGGCCGGTGGCTGCGCCCGGCCGCGGAGCTCGACGTGCGAACGCTCGGGCTGACCTCGAAGGCGGGCCGCGACCTGTCCTACCTCCTCCTCGGCGGGCGCCCGGGGGTCATCGTCGGCTGGTTGCCGAACGCGCTGCTGGGATACCGCTACGAGGGTCTCCTGATCGCGGGCGGCGACCAGTATGACGCCGGACCCTTGTGGTTCTACCATGCGCACCGCGGTGAGATAGAAGCCTCTGTTTTGCCCTCGCTCACGGTCTTCGGCGGCGCCGGCCGCCGGTTGTTCCGCGAGGTGGGCAGGAGCCGCACCGAGGTCGACGGCGGCCTGGGCGGCCATCTCAATCTCGGCGCTCACGTCCGCCTTTTGGGGGCGCTCACCGGCCGGTGGCATCTAGCGGACAAGGCGCCGTACGATCTTTGGGGCGGCTCGGCCTTGGTCAGCGCCGACGTGAGGCTGCCAAAGGGCTGGTCGGCTCGCGCTGGCGTCATCCTCGGGTTCGACGACTACCCCCATTCCGCCGGTTACTTCGACGCGGCCAGAGCCGAGGTCGAGCGGCGGGACATGTTGCTCAAGCTCTCGGCGAGCGCGTTCACGCCGCAACTGACCGACAACCTGCGCCTCGCGGTCACCTACGAGTTCGCCGAGCGTTTCAGCACCACCGAGCCCTACCGTTACCGGGATCACCGGATCCTGGGCAAGTTGCAGTGGAGCTTCTCCTTCGACCCCTGGCTGCCCAGGGCCGTCGCACCCGAGAACCACGTGGCCCTCGACTACGGCCTGGGCTCGGTCGCCCTCGAGGAGAGCGTCCAGGACTTGCTGCGTCAGGACGAGGCCGCGCAAAGGAGCTCGTCATGCGTGAAGTGAAAAAAAACACAAAGGGGCGTTACCTGGCGCGAACGCTCTCGTACCCGGCGCTGCTGCTCGAAACTGTCTTAGTGTCCGCCGCGTGCGCCGTCTTGGCGCTGACCGTCAACGCCGTGCGCGCAGAGGGCATCTCTCTCATCCAGAAAACCGAGTATGAGATCCTCGTTCCCTGTCCGGAGACCACGGGCGAGGTCGAGACCCTCTCGCCGGACGTCGTGCGCGGCGCGTCAAGGGCGGCGCGCGTCATCGATGCCCGGCCCAAGGCCGATTTCGAGACATGGCATGTCCCGCAGGCGCGGAGCGTTCCCTACGACTACCTCGAGCCTGTCTCCGGGGCGACCCTGCGCGACATCGCCTCATCCGGCGCCAAGCGCGTCATCGTCTACGGCGACGGGGCGGACCCCGACTGCGGGGAGCACCTGGCCCGCGAGCTCGCCGGCAAGGGGATCAAAAATGTCGGGTTCATAAAGGGCGGCGCTCCGGCCCTGATGGGATCCTCGCGGGAAGGAGGGCGACCATGAAGCGGCTGCTCGACTGGCGAGGACACGCCTTTTTCGGCCTCCCGATCCGCCTTTACCTGGGCGTCATTTTCTTGATGGCCTGTTACCACAAAATCGTCGACCCCGGCGCGTTCGCCGTCGACATCGCGACGTACCAGATTTTGCCTTTGAGTCTTATCAACCTGATGGCGATTGTCCTGCCCTGGATCGAGCTCGCCGCCGGGCTGATGCTCGTCTTGGGATTTCGAGGACGCACCGGCGCGCTCCTCGTCGCCGGCATGATGGCGATGTTCAGCGTCGCCGTCTCCATCGCCGTCGCGCGGGGGCTCGATATGTCGTGCGGCTGCTTCGCCTCGCAAGGTGCCAACGAAGACCCTATCTCGTGGCGCACCATCGTCCGCGATGTCATCTGGCTTTCGCTCGCCGTCTACGTCGTGGTCTTCGACCGTCGGCCCATCGGTCTCGATAGGCTCTTCGCTCGCCCAAAGCCTGCGGAAGCCGCCCCCCTCGCAACGGAGAATCAGAAATGAAAACAACGATTCGAAGGAAACACAGCCGCATCGCGAGTGTTGCGGTCTTGAGCTTTGCCCTCGTCCTGGTCGCTGTCCCGGCGGTCCGCGCGCAGTCGATGGAGGCGGCCCCGGCCTGCAAGCGCCTCAGCGCCGACCTCAAGGCGAAGGCTCAAGGGATGTTCGAAAAGCTCCACCCGTACGACGGCTGCGATGAGACGTTTGCCAAGTGTCTGGCCCGCAAGTCTCCCCACCCGGTGGTCGTGCGTCTCGCCGCGGACGTGTGCCGAAAGGTCAAGGCGGGCAAGTCGAAGGCCGAGATCGAGCGCGCCCTCACCCGCCGCGCCCGAAGCGCGCTCCCCATGGGCAAGCCGGCGACCTTCGCGCTCGACGAGGCCATGGCTGCCGGGCCCGCCGACGCGCCGATCACCGTCGTGGTCTATGCCTGCGCGCGCTGTCCTTTCTGCAAGGTGTTCGTGCCGGCTTTTTACCGGGAGGTGACCGATGGAGCGCTCGCGGGCAAGGTGCGGCTCTACTTCAGGCCTTTCCCTCTCAAGGACCATGCGGGAGCCATGGAGGGAGGACTCGCCATGCTCAGCGCCGCCCGTCACGGCGCGTTTTGGAAGTACCTGACGAAGGTCTATGAAAACTACGACACCTTTTGTCCCAAGCTTCTGCCGGACTGGGCTGCGGCTGTCGGCATCGATCGCGCCGCCTTCGAGCAGACCTACAGCGATCCGACCACCCGCAAACTGTTGGTCGCGTCAAAACAAGAGGGCCTGCGCAACAAGGTTGCGGCCACTCCCACCGTGTTCGTCAACGGACGCAAGTACGTCTACGAGCTAAACACCGACGCCGTCGTGGATGTGGTGCTCGAGATGCTGGAACGAGGAGCGAAGTGATCAACCCGCGCTACTTCGGACGGGGCCTGGTCTGGTTGTGTTTTGCCGGGCTGAGCTTCTCGTCGCTCGCGTACGGAGGTGCGACAAACGACTCGTCGACAGCCGTCGTCCTCGACCTGCCCAAGGCCCTCGAGCTCGCTTCACAAAATAGCCCCGAGCTAAGGGCTGCCCAGAGCGACGTCGAGGTCTTCGAGGCGCGACGGGACCAAGCCGCGTCCGGTCATTGGCCTTCTTTGGGGGCGACGGCCGGATGGACCGAGCATCGCCGCGGTCAGCGGCTCTATTCCGCGTCGATCCCGGGGGAGCCCGCCGTGATCTCTCACCACATGCTCGGGGCGGACCTCGTCTTGTCGTTTCCGCTCTACTCGGGCGGGCGTGTCACCGCCAGCGTGGACGCGGCCGAGCTCGACGAGGGCTCGGCGCGAGCTACGAGCCAGTGGACCCAGGTGGACCTCGTCTACCGGGTGACGGCGACCTACTACGCGATCCTCGCTGAGCGCCGCTTGATCGTGGCGCTCGTCACCGCCGAGGAGGCGATGGCGAAGAACATCGAGCGGCTCGAGGCGCTCGTGGCCGAGAGGAAGGCCGCGCCCCTCGATCGCCAGCGGATGGAGGTGCGGCTTACGGCGATCGTGCAGCGCCGGATTCAGGAGGAGGCGTCCCTCGAGGTGCAGACGCTCAGCCTGCTGTCGATCATCGGAATCGCGAACGAGGCAGGGACGGTCCAGATCGTGGGCGAGCTGGCCGCGCCGAGAGTGACGCCGCCCGCGTCGTCCGAAACTTTGTTACAGCAGGCGTTGGCGCGGCGCTTGGACGTTCAGGCCCTGAGGTCCGACGTGAGGGCGCAGGAGCGACGGATCGAAGTCGCGCGGGCGGGCCACCGTCCGCAGCTCTTGGTTCAGGGGGCCTATGGCCTGCGCTGGGGGCTCTGGCCGAGCGAGCAGCCCGATGGCGCGAGCCCGGTGGCGGATGTCGGTCAGATCGGGCTCTACGTGGATGTGCCGATCTTCGAAGGCGGTCGAGTCGGCGCGGAGGTGCGCGAGCAACAGGCTCGCCTGAGCTCGATGCGCGAGCGGCTTCGACAAGCCGAGCTGCGGGTGAGCCTGGAGGTGCAGGCGGCGGTGCTCGACCTGCGCTCGGCCGTGGAACGCGTCGAGCTGTCCGAAGCGACCATCGGTCAAGCCACCGAGGCGTTTCGCGTCGAGTCAGAGAAGTACGAGGCGGGCAAGAGCACCATCTCCGAAGTGTTGAGCGCGCAGTCCGAGCTCTTAGACGCCGAGGCCGGGCGGTCGCTCGCCTTGGCTGATGCCAATATCGCCGCCGCCGCCCTTCAAAGGGCTCTTGGGGACACTCTATGAACCACTACAGGATGAACTATGTGATGGCGCCGCTCTGCGTGGTGCTCGCCGCGATGGGCTGCGGCGACGGGAAGGGCGAATCGCCCCCTTCGGGCCCGTCCCCCAAAAAAACCCCGCTCGTGACCGCGGCGCCGGTTTTAAAGGGTGAGATGGTTCATGCGATCGAGCTCAACGGGACGGTCGAGCCCTACCGGCTGGCGCGGCTGGCGTCTCCGGCCGAAGGGCCTGTCTTGAAGCTGAGAGCGCGCGAAGGCGACGCGGTCACCGCTGGGAAAACGCTGCTGACCATCGGTCGAAAAGGCGGCGTCGACGCGTTGCTCGTCTCCTTGACCGAAGAGCTCAAAAAAGAAGAAGACAACCTGAACCGGACCAGGCGGCTGGTGGAAGGCAAGGCCTTGCCGGGAGAAGACCTCGACGAGGCGAAGGCGAGCTTCGAGAGAGTCAAGTCTCAGCTCGTGTCGGCCCGGGAGTCGGCGCGGGACTATCGGATCGCGGCGCCTTTTTCCGGTATGGTCTTACGCTTGCTCGTGAGCGAGGGGGATTTCGTCGCTCCTCGCGCGGCTCTCGCGGAGATCTACGACCCGGCGACGCTGGTGCTTCGGGCGACGGTGAACGAGAGATACGCCGCGACGCTCAAGACCGACATGTCGGCCGAAATCATTCTGGATGCCTATCCGAAGCGAAGTTTTACCGGGCGGATTTCGCGCCTCTACCCGTATCTCGACGACCAAACGCGGGCCCGCACGATCGAGATCAGTGTCGATCAGGAGGTCGACCTGTTGCCGGGTATGTTCGGACGAATACGGCTCGTGGTCGAGTCGGTCCCGGATGCGCTGACCATCCCGGTCAATGCCCTGCTCGTGACGCCCCGAGGCGACTCGATCGTCTTTGTCGTTCAAGATGGCAAGGCTGCTAAACGCGAGGTGACGGTTGGGATCGAGGACGCCGGTCGCCTACAGGTTCTCTCTGGAGTGAACCCCAAGGAGCAGGTCGTCGTCTCGGGGAACGAGAAGCTGAAGGACGGCGCCCCGGTCCGCGTGCTCGGCGCAAAAGGGGACAAGAAAGAGCGCGGAGCCGGCGCGACCTCCGATAGCAAGACGCCAGAAAAAGCGCGGACCGGCGACCAATGAGGATAACGAAGTACACGGTGGAGCGCCGGCTGGCGACCTCGGCGATTGTCGTCGCGTTGGTGGTGCTCGGGCTTTACGGTCTGTGGCGGCTGCCCGTGGATTTTCTCCCGAGCATCACCTACCCGATGATCAAGGTGCACATCTGGTGGCAGGGCGCCACGCCCGAAGAGATCGACAAGAACATCGCCGACCCCCTCGAACGCCAGATGGCCACGGTCGACGACATCGATTACCTGGAGTCGTCCTCGATCGAGGGCATGTACACCCTGCTCGTCAACTTCAAGTACGGGGTCGACGTCAATGTCGCTTATCAAGATGCGCTCGCGGCGATGGCGCGCGTGGCTCGGGAGCTGCCCGCGGACATGGATCCGCCGGTCATCATCAAGGCGGATCCGTCGCAGCTCCCCGTGGCGCAGCTCACCGTCGCAGGTGACGGCTGGGATCTCGTGCGTCTGCGCACCTGGGTGGACGATTGGCTCCAGGATCGCCTTCTGGCCGTCCAGGGCGTCGCGGGTGCTGAGATCGTCGGCGGGCTGGAGCGGGAGATCCGCGTCCATTTGGACCCCGAGGCGTTGGAGAAGTACGGTCTGACGCTGACCGACGTCATCGGGCGACTCAAAAAGGAGAACCTCGAGCAGTTCGGCGGCCGGGTCACGACGGGGCCGAGGGAGATCATCGCCCGCACCATGGGTGAGTATCGGAGCCTCGACGAGATCCGTTCCATCCCGCTCCTGCGCAATGGACCTTCTTTGGTTTATCTCGAAGACGTGGCCGAGGTTGTCGACGCTCACGAAGAGGTCAGGGTGATCACCCGCCTGGACGGCAAGCCCTGTGTGAAGCTGTCCGTGCTCAAGCAGTCCACGGCCAACACCGTGGCGGTGGCCGAAGGGGTGAATAGGCGCATCGCCGAGCTTCGCTCACAGATTCCCCCGGGTGTCGCCCTCAGCATGGTGGAGAACCAAGCCGATTATGTCAGTGCCGCGCTCAGCGGCGTGCGCAACACTGCGGTGGAAGCGGCCGTCTTGGTGATCTTGATCGTGTGGATTTTTCTGGGATCGTGGCGGCAGGTGCTGGTCATCATGTCGGCGTTGCCCTTGACGCTCATCTTCAATTTCGGCCTGATGAAGATCGCCGGGTTCTCCCTCAATATTTTTTCCATGGGCGGGCTGGTGATCGCCATCGGCGTCCTGGTGGACAACTCCGTCTTGGTGATCGAAAACATCACCCGGAGACGAAGCATTTCGCCGGACGCTGAGATGAACGCGCTCGTGGTGGACGCCACCTCGGAGATCGGCCCGGCCGTCGTCGCGGCGACCTTGTCGTTCTTGGCTCTGTTCGTCCCCTTCCTCCTGGTGCCCGGTCTCATGAGCCTGCTGTTTCGCGAGCTCATCCTGGTCATCGCCGGCATCGTCCTCATCAGCCTGATCATGGCGATCACCGTCACGCCCATGATCACCGCGGTCATGACGGGAAAGCCGAGAAAGAGACAAAAGCTCCCGCTGTTTTTGCGTTTTTTTGAAAAAGTGACCGGGGGTTACGGCGGCGCTTTGGAATACGCGATCAAGGGGCGGTGGATTGTCTTGCCCCTCTTCGTCGCGGTTCTGATTGCCGCGATCTGGTTGTCCGGCCGGCTCGGCAGCGAGTTTTTGCCGCAGATGGACGACGGCCGGATCATGGTCAAGGTCAAGCTGCCTACCGGCGCATCGGTCGCCCAGACCGATCGGGTTTTGTCGGAGATAGAAAAACGCATCGGTGGAGACGAGAGGATACAGAGCCTGTTTGTGCTAGCGGGCGGCAAGGTGTGGGGGCTCTACACGTATGAGGTCGCGAATGAAGGCGAGCTCAACATTCAGCTCGTGCCGCGTCACCTCCGGGACATCAGCACAAAAGAGTACATCGACACGCTCAGGCCCGTCGTCGCCAAGGTCCCGGTCCCCGGCGGCAAGGCCATGGTCATGCAGATGAAGGTCAAGGGCATCCGGAAGCTCGGCGACGCGGATATCGAAGTCAAGATCAAAGGTCAGGACCTCGCCGGGCTTTTCGAACAAGCCAAGAAGACGTCCGCCATCATGAATGAGCTCGGGCATTTTACCAATGTCTACGTCTCCATGGACATGACCAAGCCGGAGTACCAGGTGGTCATCGACAGGAAGCGCGCCGCCGAGCTCGGGGTGTCCGTCGCGGATATCGGCGACACTTTGCGGTCCCTCATCTCCGGCGCAGTGGCCACTCGATATCGCGACAACAATGAGTATTACAACATCCGCGTCAAGGTGCCCGAGACAGAGATATCTGGAATAGAAGACATCGAAAATCTTCCACTGCGCTCCGCGTCGGGTGGATATCTGCGCATCGCGGAGGTGGCGACGGTGCATCGGGCGGTCGGGCCTGTGGAGATCGTGCGCGAGGATCAGATTAAGCAAGTGATCGTTCGAGGCGACGCCTTTGGCGCGAGCGTCGGTCAGGCCCTGGCCGAGCTCAAGCAGGCCTTGGAAAAACAGGAGAGGCCGTCCGGGATCGAGTTTTCTTTCGGCGGTGAGGCCCAGATGATGGCCGAGATGCAGCAGACGGTCTTGCTGATCCTGATCTTCGCCGTGTTTTTCTCGTTCATCGTGCTCGCGGTTCAGTTCAACAGCCTCAAGCTGCCGGCGCTCATTCTCGGCAGCGTCCCCTTCTGCATGGCGGGGCTGGTGTTCATCATGCTCTGGACCGGTCTGCCCTTGGGAGCCACGGTGATTATCGGCGTCC
>JAABTR010000117.1 GCA_011389755.1 Deltaproteobacteria bacterium
CCTTCTGCATGGCGGGGCTGGTGTTCATCATGCTCTGGACCGGTCTGCCCTTGGGAGCCACGGTGATTATCGGCGTCTTGGTGGTTGTGGCCGCCACCGTCAATGACGGGGTGCTGCTGCTGACGTTCGCCAATGACCTCCGAGCTCGCGAAGGTCTGCAAGCGTCGGCGGCCGTGGTCAAGGCGGCCAAGATCCGGCTGCGGCCCCGTGTGATGACCACCGCGGCCGTGCTCATCGGCTTTACGCCCCTGGCCATGGCCTTGGAGGAGGGCAGCGACATGCTTCAGCCCATGGCCGCGGCCGCGATCGGCGGCTTGCTGATGGAGATCCCCGTCGCGCTATTTTTGATGCCGTGCCTGTACGTCATCGCGTCGAGAAAGCATAAATGATGTGTTTCAAATATTAGGCGCATCCAATAACTATGAAAATCGATATGACGACCAGAAAACACATGATTTTGACCCTCGCCGTCATCGCCGTCGTCGTCGCGGGCGTCGCCGGGGCAGTCCTCGCGGCGCGACAAGAGGAGCGCCCGGCAGAAAAAGGCTCGAAGGGCGAGAAGACCGCCCCGCAGGTTCGGGTCGCCACGGCGAGAACCGAGACAATTCGAAGCGTTCGCGTCCTCCCAGCCACCGTCGAGCCCACCCGAGTGGCGCGGTTGGCCTCCCCCGCCGAGGGCCCGGTCTCCCGGCTCCTCGTGCGCGAGAGCGATCTCGTCAAGGGCGGCCAGCTCCTGGTGGTCATCGGCCGCAACCGCACGACGCAAGCGAAGCTGCTCTCCGATCGAGAGGAGCTTCGCAGGCTCCAGGACGAGTATGAGCGCGTCGAACGACTCGTCGCTACAGGAGCGATCGCGGGTGAGCTCCTCGATAAGGCCAGGGTCGACCTCGAGCGCGCCAAGGCCATGGTCGAGGCGGGCGAGGAGGTCAACGCGGACTTCAAGGTCCACGCCCCCTGGTCCGGCGTCGTCTCCCAGGTCCTCGTTCAGGAGGGCAACTACGTGGCGCCCCGCTCGGTCCTGCTCGAAGTCTTCGATCCGGCGAGCCTGGTGGTTCGCCTCGCGCTGCCCGAGGCCATCGCGCTCAAGGTGCGCCGTGGCGCCGAGGCACGGGTGCGGTTCGACGCTTTGCCCGGCAGCGAGGTCACAGGCGAGGTCAAGCGGATCTATCCGGAGCTCGACCGGAAGCTCCGCATGCGGGTCGCAGAGGTCAGCGTGGACGACCAGGAGGCGCTCGCGCCCGGGATGTTCGCGCGGGTCCGCCTGACCGTGGAGACGTTGCCCGAGGCGGTGGTCGTCCCGGCCACGGCCGTGGTGACCACGCCCCGCCAAGAACAGGCCGTGTTCGTGGTCGACGGAGAGCTCGCGCATCTCCGGACGATCGAGCCGGGTATCGAGGAGGGCTCCCTGGTTCAGGTGGTCTCTGGCGTGGACGCGGGTGAGATCGTCGTCGCCGCCGGCCACCGGAAGCTCGAGGATGGCACCAGGGTTCGGGTCAAGGCCGAACCACCCAAGCCCGAAGAACGACCGGAGGCGGCGGTCTCTCAGGAGGCCAGACCCGAGCCTGCAAGGCTATGAGGCTCACCGAGGTCACCACCAAGCGACCGCTGTCCACGGCCGCGATCGTCCTGGTCTTGTTGGTCCTCGGCGTCTACGGGCTCTCCAGGCTGCCCGTCGATTTTCTGCCGGACGTCACCTACCCGCTGGTCAAGGTCCACATCTGGTGGCGCGGGGCCACGCCCGAGCAGATCGACCGGCAGATCGCGGATCCGGTGGAACGCCAGCTTTCCACGGTCGACGGCCTGGACTACCTGGAGTCCTCGTTGTTCGAGGGCATGTACAACCTCGAGGTCAACTTCCGATATGGCGTAGACGTGGACGTCGCCTACCAGGATGCGCTGGCGGCCATGGCGCGGGCCGCCCGGGATCTCCCAGATGACGTCGAGCCTCCCATCGTGATCAAAGCCGATCCCTCGCAGCTGCCCGTGCTCCAGCTCACCGTCAGCTCGACCGGCTGGGACCTGGTCAAGCTGCGCGACTGGGTCGACCGGTGGCTCATCGACCAGATCGTGATGGCTCCGGGCGTGGCGGGCACAGAGGTGGTCGGAGGCCTCATCCGCGAGATCCGCGTGCACCTCGATCCGATGGCCATCGAGCGTCATCAGCTCGGCCTCGATGATCTCGTCAAACGTCTGGAAAAGGAGAACATCGAGCTCTCCGCCGGCCGTGTCACGTCCGGCAAGCGCGAGCTGATCGCGCGGACGACCGCGGAGTTTGCGTCGCTCGACGAGGTGCGCAACGTGGTGGTGGCCCAATCCAAAGAGGCGCGGCTCTTGCTCGGCGACATCGCCACGGTCGAGGACTCCCACGAAGAGGTGAGGGTCGTCACCCGGCTGGACGGCAAGCCCTGCGTCAAGCTGAGCGTGCTCAAGCAGGCGGACGCCAACACAGTGGAAGTGGCGCGCGCCGTCGAGAACCGGCTGCGGGAGCTCGGGCCCGCCCTGCCGCCGGGCGTCGAGATCGGCGTCGTGGAGAACCAGGCCGAGTACGTCTCGGCCGCTCTCGACGGCGTCAAGAGGACCGCCGTCGAGGCGGCGGTGCTGCTGATCGCGCTTATGGCGCTGTTCCTCGGCAACTGGCGCCAGGTCGTGGCCATGGTCCTGGCCCTGCCGACAACGCTCATCGTGAACTTCGCCTGGATGCACCTGGCCGGGATCTCCCTCAACATCTTCTCGCTCGGAGGCCTGCTGGTCGCCATCGCCGTCGCCCTGGACAACACGATCATCGTGATTGAAAACATCACGCGCCTGCGCGGGGAGCGCCCGGAGCTCGCCAGCCTGCCCCTTGTCGTTTCGGCTGTGCAAGAGGTGGGTCCGTCCGTGCTGGCATCGACGCTCTCCTTTTTGGTCCTGTTTCTCCCGTTCCTCCTGGTCCCGGGGCTCGCGAGCCTGCTGTTTCGCGATCTGGTGCTGGTCATCGCGGGCTTCATGTGCATCAGCTTCGTCAACGCCGTTGCGGTGACGCCGATGATCATGGCGCTCCTTTTTCGCCGAGACACCGGCGCCGCCGGCGAGACCCTCTTCGAACGATTCGTCCACCGGTTGACCCGTGCCTATGGACGGTCCCTGGAGCGCGTGCTGCGCTGGAAGGTCGCGGCCATCGCGATCTTCGTCGGCCTGACGGTCGTCGGAGCGCTGTGGGGCTCCCGGCTCGGGACCGAGTTCCTCCCGCGCATGGATGACGGCCGGGTCATGGTCAAGGTGCGCCTGCCCACCGGCGCGGCCCTCGATCAGGTGGACAAGGCGCTCGCGCATGTCGAAGGGCTCGTAAAGGACGATCCGTTGGTGGAGAGCGCCTTCACCCTGGCCGGCGGAAGGATGAGGGGCCTTTACACCTACGAGATCGCGAACGAGGGGGAGCTCAACCTCCAGCTCGTCCCTCGCGATGGACGGCAGGTCACTACGGAGCAGTACGTGAAGGACTTGCAGCAACGGATCGCCGATGCCCCTCCACCTTCGGGGAAGGCGATGGCGATGCAGATGAAGACCAAGGGGATCCGCGGGAGCTCGCTCTCGGAGATCGACGTGAAGGTTCGCGGCAGCGACAGCGCGCGCCTCTTCGCGCTGTCGAACGAGGTCTTCGAGCGCATGTCCAAAGCTCCATTTTTGACCAACGTCTACCAGTCCTCGGACATGAGCAAGCCCGAGATCCAGGTCAGCATCGACCGCTTCAAGATCGCCGATATCGGCCTCACCGCGAGCGACGTGGCCCTCACGCTGCAGCGCCTGGTCCGAGGCCAGGTCGCGTCGCGCTACCGGGACGGTGACGAGTACTACGGCATCCGCCTGATGGTGCCCGAGCCCATGATCACCTCCCGCGCGTCGCTCGAAGACCTCCCGCTCACCTGCGCCTCCCCTGAAAACTGCATACGCGTCCGCGACGTGGCCCAGGTGACCGAAGCGGTGGGGCCCGTCGAGATCGTCCGCGAGGACCAGGTCAAGCAGGTGGTGATCCGGTCCGATCCGTCGGGGATGAGCGTCGGTGAGGCGCTGGCGCAGCTCAAAAAGGAGGTTGCGGGGATCGACCTGCCGCCCGGATACGAAGTCAAGTACGGCGGTCAAGCTCAGCTGATGGGCGAAGCAAAGCAGAGCCTGATGCTCGTCCTCGGCTTCGCGCTCTTCTTCGCGTTCGTGGTCCTGGTGGCGCAGTTCAACCGGCTGCGCGTCCCGTCCATCATCCTTTGGACCGTGCCTTTTTCTCTCGCCGGGATCGCCCTCGCGCTCGTGGCGACGGGCACCGCTGTCGGCGCCACGGTGGTGCTCGGCCTCCTGGTCGTCGTGGCCGCGCACGTGATGGAGGGGGTGCTGCTGCTGACTTACGCCGAGGGCGCGCGGAGCGCGAAGGGCATAGACGCCGCGTCGGCGGTGGTCAAGGCCGCGACCACGCGCTTTCGTCCGCGCCTTATGACCGCGCTGGGCGTCGTCATCGGGCTGTCGCCGGTCGCTCTCAATCTGCACGAAGGAGGCGAGATGCTCCAGCCGATGGCCGTGGCCGCGATCGGCGGGTTGATCGTGACGGTCGCCGTGGCCCTGTACCTGGTGCCCGTTCTGTATGTTGTCGCGACCCGCACACAAGTCGAAACAGTGCCTCGGGCTCACGACGCAGCACGCGCGAAAGATGAAAGAGCGCCGGGATCAACCGTTTCCCGGCGGATCCGTGAAGACCATGTCCATTGAAAGGGACGCAAGATGACGACACTGAAATACTCAAGCCTGAAGCTCTTAGGTCTTTTCGCGCTCAACCTCGCCGCGCTCGGCTGCGGCGACATCGTTGCCACCGGTATTCCTAAGAGACAGGCGGAGACAAAGAGCGCCTCGGGCGTCTGCCCGCCGTTTCAGCTCCGCGACGAGGCGGGCAACGCAATTGATCCAACGAAGGGCATCAACGACGCGGTGCCCTACTCGCCCAAGCAGACCTGCGGCGCGAGCGGCTGCCACGACTACGCGAAGATCACCGAGGGCTACCACTTCACCCAGGGCCGGGGCGAAGAGCCCACTTTCGATCAGAAGGAGCGCGTGGCGTGGGCCACGAGCCCGGGCAACTACGGTGGGACCTGGTGCTCGCCCGCGCCCCTCTACCGCTATCTCTCCCCCAAGACCAATGAGACGGCCCGGACGATGGACATGACGTCGTTCACCTTTTTGTCGGCGGGGTGCGGCGCGTGCCACCCCGGCGGCGGCTCGGCCGAGCTCGACCGGGACGGGGAGCGCTACGATCACCGCATGGCCGACCCAACGAGCGGGCTGGTCGAAGGCGGCGAGAACGGCCTCGACGGCGACTACTACCAGGCGCGCTGGATCGCGTCGGGGGTGCTCGAGGCCGACTGCCTGCTTTGTCACATGCCGGGCTACGACATGGAGACACGCAACGCCCAGGTAGCCCAGGAGAACTACCGCTGGGCGGCGACCGCGGGGTCGGGCTTCGCCGCGGTGACGGGCACCGCCGTGGACGGGCAGAGCCCCCAGGTGCGGTATGACACCGCCCACTTCGACGCCGAGGGCCGACTAAAGGCGAAGATCGTCCGCGAGCCGCGCAACGAGGCCTGCCTGGCCTGCCACGCCAAGCCCGGCTGGAAGAAGCGGGGCGCCAACTTCCACGCTCGAACCGATGTTCATTTGCGCGCCGGGCTCAAGTGCGTCGACTGCCACCCGGCCGGCAGCCGAGCGACCGATCCT
>JAABTR010000663.1 GCA_011389755.1 Deltaproteobacteria bacterium
CTACACGTCCATTTTCCGCGCCTACGCACGTCGTATAGAAAACCACGACGGGGCGCTCGTGCGCGAGGTCGCTCGCCTGGTTGATGCCCTTCCGAGCGTCCTCGTCTGTTCAGAAGCGGATCCGGCATTCTGCCATCGAACACACCTCGCCAGGGCTGTGAAGGATCTGGTCGCGCTGCCGATGTGTGATCTCGGGATGCAATGACGAATGCTACACGCACCCGGGTGCTCGTCACCGTAATGACCTACCCGCACCCATCGCCGAAGTACAAAGAGCTGCTCTGCACCGCGGGCATCACCCGGGAGGGCGAGTGGGTACGGCTCTACCCCATAGACTACCGCTACCGACCGAGGGAGCAAAAGTTTCGGAAGTACCAGTGGATAGACGTGGACCTCGAGCCGGTCGGACACGGCAACGACAACCGCAAGGAGAGTCGGAGGCCTATCATCGACTCCATCGAGGTTGTCGGGGAGCCGCTCGACACGCGCGACGGATGGCGTGAACGACGGAGGATCATCGATGCGATGGCCCACTGTACGCTCGGCCAACTCGAGCAACTGCACCAGGAGGATCGGACTTCGCTTGGAATAGTTCGGCCGACACACGTGCGGAACGTCCTCGTCGAGCCTGCGGACTCGGAGTGGAAGTCCGAGTGGCAGGCAGCGCTAAACCAACTCTCCCTTTTCGGCCCGCAACCGCAGCCGCTCGAAAAGCTGCCGTACAAATGGAGCTATGTTTTCGATTGCGAGGACAGCGCCAAGCCCCACAAACGGATGATCGAAGACTGGGAGCTCGGGGTCCTATTTCTCAAGGAGCGCGACAGCAAGGGTGCGCAAGCGGCCGCGGAGAGCGTGCGGCAGAAGTACCTCGGGATGTGCAAGCCGGGTCTCGATACGCGGTTCTTCATGGGCACGAGGTTTCCCTACAACACCTGGCTTGTTGGGGGTGTTCTACCCACCAAAAGTCGTACAGGGAGAACTGCCGTTCTAGGCAGCCGGCCTCTACTGGCCTGTCGATATAAATAAGCCCGCCAATAGGACGTAACAAAGACCACGGAGTGCCCCATGAGCCTCAACCCAGTTCGATTCGGAATCGAGGTGGTCGAGCAGTTCGGACCAAGGTGCTCGTGTTCATCTACGGCAAGGAGGAAAACCATAACGGAGATCCCAATCGGCGCCAGCGCGTCCGAATTCTTTGCGCAGGATCGGTACAGGCGATGCGTCGAGTGCAACAGCCGCAACATCACCTTCGACTGCCTCAGCCAGGTCACCATCAAGACCTTGCCCATTGGCAGCAAGAAGGTTTTCCTTGTTCTGCACCTGCGGGTCCTAAAATGCCGCGACTGCGGCGCGAAGCGCCAGGAGAGCCGGGACGTGGCGGATTCCCGGAAGTCCTACACGAGGCAGTTCGCCCGCTACGTTCTGGACCTGAGGGCAAAAGGGGACGTAGTCACATTATGCACATTGTTTTGGGCAGGTTTTTTTGCTTGAAGGAATGTATGCCGAGAGGAGCAACTCTTGGGTGTGACGCTGGCCGAACTCTACCGTCCCGTTGGTCATAAGTTAATCCCGTCCCCTATGCCCCTATGCCCCTATGCCCCTATGCCCTCCGAAGAAGATCTGACGATCATCGTATTTGAACCCCACTTGTTGATCATTTCTTTTTCCCAGCTAAATTTGTTTGAGAATAAAAGCAAGCGTGACGGTTGAGGCTGGATTACGCTTGCCCACGAAGCACGCAGTCGAGGTATGACGCGGGATCAGTCGACTCATGTGCTTACGAGGTAAGCCGAAAGATGGCTCGAACGAATGGGCATGGAAAAAAGAGCTCGACTAGCCCGGGCTACTCGAGGAAAAGAGGGAGTAACAGACGATGTGGCAAGGCGGGACATCGCAGCGAGAAACTGTCTCGGCTGCCGCTGATCTGAACCAAACCGAAATGGTGGGAGGGAGCTGGTAATGAAAGCAAAACCTAGTTTCAGACAACTGGCCGTTGCATTTCTTTGTGTCGGTTTCGCGGGTTGCTCGATCGGCTTGAACGGCCGGGCGACCCTGAACAAGGATGGGAGCGGCGTGGTCATCGATGGCGAGGACGCCATGGTCATCACGGCAAAACGAAGAGAACTCGCAGAACCGAGCACGAGCAAGGCGAAGCTCGTCGGCCAGAAGATCGAAATCACTGAAAAAGTGATGTTCGAGATCGACAAGGCGACCATCAAGGAGGAGTCTCATGATCTGCTCAATGACGTCGCCACTGTGCTGAAAGATAACCCAAACATTAAAAAGATACGCATTGAGGGCCACACCGACGCCCAAGGGCCGGATATTTACAATCAGAGACTCTCTGACGACAGGGCCAAATCCGTGCGCGACTTCTTGATCGATGCCGGTATCGACGAAAACCGTATGGTAGCGGTTGGCTATGGAGAAACACAGCCGCTGGCAGACAACGAGACCGCCGCAGGCCGGGAAAAAAATCGACGGGTGGAATTCAACATCATCGAGGGTTCGGGGACGACCACAGGAGATGACACCGAGGCTGAAGACGCATCGGCCGACGTTGTCGATTCTTCGGCTGAACCTCTGACAGCGGACGAAGAGTAGGAGGTATGGGCATGATCATTGTTGACGTATCAAAAACGCTCTGTTTTTCGTTGATGCTTGCGCTGTTTGCCAGCTCGTGCGCCAGGCTCAATCCCAACACCGAAAGCAATATCGATTCGGCGTTGGAGGCTAAACGCGATGCTTTCAAAGCGTGTTACGACGCTGCCCTGGATCGGGATCATGAAACGCAAGGGATGATAGGGCTACAACTGTCCATTGACGCGCAGAAGGGCGCTGTCACATCGTCGACAGTCGCACAGACCAATATCAGCGACGAAGAAATGCCCTCCTGTGTGGCTCGCGCAGCTGAAGACATCACGTTGTCCGAACCGCCCGGTGTACGCGTTGATGGTCGATATGAGCTTCGTTTTGTACTTGAGTGAACACCTTTTTAACCCAGGGAGGGGTCATTCCGGGAGGGGTCATTCCGGGGATTTGCGCACGTAGTCGAAGCAGCCTCGAAGGCACACGAAGTTCTCTTGGCAAACGAGAAAGAGTAGACACGACGCCGAAGGCCTCGCGGTAGGGGCGCAATTCATTGCGCCCTTTGGACCGACGAACCAACACAAGGGCGCTGTCACATCGTCGACAGTCGCACAGACCAATATCGGCGACGAAGAAATGCCTTCTTGTGTGGCTCGTGCAGCTGATCACATCACGTTGCCTGAACCGCCCGGTGTACGCGTCGATGGTCGATACGAGCTTCGTTTTGAACCCGAGTGAACACCGTTTGACTCAGGGATGGGTCCCCGAACTGGCCAAGATGCCCGCAAGCTGCATGGGATGCCCTGGAAACGACCCCCGTCGATGCCGGTGTTGACCTCGGCGACAAGTATCCACAGCCTGTTGTGGATCCCAAACAGGCTGGGCAGCGCGACCTCGACGCGGCCGGCGCGCACCTCAAAGGAGGCAAACGGTGATAGACAAATCAGAGCATGCCAGACAGATCCGAGCGCTGGTAGAGAGCCAGCGTTTCGCGGTGCTCTCGACCCGCCAGGATGATGGGCATCCCTACGCAAGCCTGGTGGCGTTTTGCGTCAACACGGACTTGAAGCAGCTGGTTTTTTGCACTCTGCGGTCAACGCGCAAGTTCGCCAACCTGGAAGCCGAAGGACGGGTCGCGCTGCTCATCGACAACCGGTCGAACGACGAGACCGATTTACAACAGGCAGCCGCGGTGACGGTTCTGGGTGGATGCGCTGAGGCCCTCGGAGAAGAGCGCAGCGCGCTGAGTGGCTGTTTTTTGAACCGGCATCCCGCTATGGCCGACTTCGTGCGGTCTCCAGGCTGCGCCGTGATGAAGGTGGATGTTCGCTCCTACTACTTGGTGACGCGCTTTCAGAACGTCATCGAGCTTCACGTCCAAAGCGGTGAGCGCTGTGATTCAGACGAAACCACTGCTTGAGCTAGGCGACGAAGATGCTGCCTGGGCCGACGTCAAGGCGGCGCGGCTTGGCCGACTTGGGCGGGCTGGGTTTTCCGTGCCCGATGGCCTTGCCATCGGCGCAGATGCCT
>JAABTR010000664.1 GCA_011389755.1 Deltaproteobacteria bacterium
GAGCGTTTAGAGGCGTTTTTGACGACCCGGATGCAGGCGGTCGCGTCCCAGCCCGGCCTTCTCTCCATCATCTTCTCGGATCAGCTCACCCACGCCATGGGCGACGAGGGCCGCCGCCGGGTGGCCGAGCTGCGCAATCGCGGGCGCGCGTTCGTGCGCTCGTGCCTCGAGGAGGCCCTCGAGAAGAAGCTCATCAAAGCAGACATCGATGTCGAGAGCGCGGCGCTGCTCATCAACGGGATGGTGATGAGCCTTTTGTTCGCGTCCAAGGACGGCGCCATCGAAGGCCCCGTAGATCAAGCCGGACGCCGCGCCTGGCGGACATTCGCGCGGCTCCTTTTAGGAGGTAGAACATGATCGGTTCAAAAAAAATCGTGCGCGGGCATCGGCAAACAGGCGCTTTCCGGCTCATCCCTGTCCGGCCGGCCGCGCTCCTGCTGCCGTGGCTCATCCTGCTTACGGCAGGTTGCGAAGAGGACGAGCCCCAAGCAGCCCCTCTGCCCGCCCCCGTGGCCGTGCGGGTCGCACAGGTCACGCAGCAGGATCTCGCCCAGAGGATCGGTTACGTGGGCACGGTTCATTCTCAGCGCGAGGTCAAGGTGCTCGCCCAAACCGCCGGGGCCGTTTTGTCGCTGACGCCGGAGGGAGAGACCGTGCGGAAAGGTCAGACGCTGTTGCGAATCACCGCACCCGAGCTCGCCGCCCGCGCCTCCAGGATGAACGCCGAGGTGGACCGCGCGAAAACGGAGCGCGATTTCCTCTGCGAGACCTACGAGACGGATCGAAAACTCGGCGCCTCAGGGGTCATCCCGAAGAGACAGGTCGATATGAGCCAAAAGGCATGCGACGCAGCCTCTGCCGCGGTGACCGCAGCGAGGGCCGGCTCTCGCGAGGTCGGCGCCACCAAAGGAAAGACGTCGGAGCAGGCTCCCTTCGACGGTCTCGTGCTTCAGTGGCTCGTCGAGCCGGGGCAGAACGTCATGCCCGGCATGCCGCTTCTGCTTCTGGGCAGCCACGAGCTCGAGCTTCGGGTCCAGGTGGCCGAGCGAGATCTCGAGCGCGGTGTTCGCGAGGGCGT
>JAABTR010000665.1 GCA_011389755.1 Deltaproteobacteria bacterium
CCGCCGTGGTTCGCTTCGGCGAGCAGGAGCACCGGCTCTCGGTTTCGGCCGCCTCGCCCATGGCCACCGGGCCGGGCAGGACCTTTGAGGTCAAGACATCTGTTCCGAGCGACCTGGCGGCGGCCCACGGCACCTCCGCGCGCGTCGATTTTTTGGTCGCACAGGTCGCGGACTCCCTGGCCGTCTCGCACAAGGCCCTCACGACAGCGGGCGGCGCAGACGCCGTGTTCGTCATCGATGGCGATCACGCCCGCGCGGTCCCCGTGACCCCCGGCATCCAGGACGGCGACATGGTCGCGGTGACCGGTGAGCTCGCGGCCGGGGCGTGGGTCGCCGTCAGCAACCTCGACCTTTTGCGAGACGGCGCGAGCGTTTTCCCGGTTCGCCCGTCAGGCGGCGACGAGGTGCGGCCGTGACCCGCTGGATCCTGAAAAACACCCACGCTGTCTGGGCCCTCGTGCTCGCCGTAGGCGTCTTCGGCTTTCTCGCCTACCAGCGACTGCCGGTCCAGCTCTTTCCCGACACGGCGCCGCCGCTCGTGAACATCATCACGACCTACCCCGGCGCGGCGGCCGAGGACGTGGCCCAGGATCTCTCGCGGAAGATGGAGGAGGAGCTCGCGTCGCTCGAAGGGGTGTTCAAGGTCAAGTCTTCGTCTCAGGACAACCTCTCGGTGGTCTCGGTCGAATTTCAGTACGACCGGGATGTCGACCTTGCGGCCGTGGACGTCCAAAACGCCATCGCGCGCATTCGCGGAGAGCTGCCGCCGGGCATCCGCGAGCCCCAGGTGCTCAAGTTCTCGACTACGGATCGGCCGATCGTCACCTACGGCGTCACCGCCGATGACCTCCCCCGCGCGCGCAAGCTCGCCGAGGACGAGTTCGCCCCGCGGCTGCAAAAAGTCCCAGGGGTGGCCGCCATCGACGTCTTTGGCGGCAGCCGCCTCGCCGTGCTCGTGGAGCTCGATCGCTACGAGCTCGAAGCCGCGCGCGTGCCGCTGCAGCGGGTGGTGGAAGCCCTGCGCGCCCACAACGCGATGACCCCGGCCGGCCGGATCCGCACCGACTCGACCCAGTCGATGTTTCGGGTCGACACCCGCGCCGACACAGCCTCTGCGCTCGAAGACATCCCCATCGCCACGGCGGGCGGCTCGAGGGTCTTGCTCGGCGATCTCGCCACCATCCGCAAGGCCCCCCTCGAAGACGACTCTCGGTTTCGCCTCGACGGCCGCCGGGCGATCGCGATGCAGGTCTTCAAGACCACCGAGGCCAACACCGTGGAGGTCGTGCAAAGCGCGCGGGAGGCGGTCGAGGGGCTCAAGGCGAGCTACCCGGGCGTGGAGATCCGCGAGGGCGAGGAGAGCGCGAGCTTCGCCCAGACCTCGGTCGACAACCTGATGGGCAACATCGGGCAGGCCATCTTGTTCACCGCGGTCTTGATGCTCTTCTTCCTGCGGCAGTGGCGAACCTCGCTGGTCGTCGCGCTGACCATGCCGCTGTCGTTCGGCATCACCTTCGCCGTCATGAAGCTGATGGACATCGACCTCAACCTGGTCACCTTGTCGGCCATCATCCTGTCGGTCGGCATCGTCATCGACAACTCCGTCGTCGTACTCGAGAACATCGTGCGCCGCAGGGAGCAGGATCACCTCAGCCCCGTGGATGGGGCCGCGGTCGGCGCGGACGAGGTGCGCGGCGCCGCCCTG
>JAABTR010000666.1 GCA_011389755.1 Deltaproteobacteria bacterium
GCGCCGCAGGGAGCAGGATCACCTCAGCCCCGTGGATGGGGCCGCGGTCGGCGCGGACGAGGTGCGCGGCGCCGCCCTGGGAGGCTCGCTGACCAACATCGCCGTTTTGGTGCCGCTGCTGTTTTTGTCCGGCTTCACCGGCAAGACCTTCGGGCCGTTGTCGCTCACCTTGCTCATCGCGTTCTCTTCATCGATCATCGTCGCCCTCGTGCTCGTCCCGCTGTTTTCCACCTACATCAAAAGCCAGACCGGCAAAAAAGACATCGGCAACCGCGCCGTGCACATCATCTCGGCTCCCTTCAACTGGGCGATGGAGCGGCTCAAGCGCTTCTACTTGCGGCTCCTGCGCGGCAGCCTGCGTCACCGGTGGGTCGTCGCGATCGCGGCCGCGGCGCTGCTCGCTGGGGGGATCGCGGGGATCCGGGCGCTCGGCATGGATGTGCTGCCCAAGATGGACACCGGCAGCTTCTACGTCTCGCTCCAGACCCCTTCGGGGTCATCGCTCGCAGAGACGGAGCGGGTCGTCCGCGACGTCGAGGAGCTGATTCGAAAGGAGAAAGAGGTTCAGATCATCCAGTCGCAGGTCGGCTTCGAGCAGGGGATGCGGTCGCTGTCTTCTTTCGGCGTCCAGGGACCGACCCAGGGCTTCATCACCGTCACGCTGACGGACAGGGACCAGCGCGCCGACACGGTCTGGGATATCGAAGGTCGAATCCGCCAAGGGATCGCGCGGGTACCGGGGATCGAAGTCGCCACGGTCCGCGAGATGGGAAACACCGCCCGCGCCACGACCTCGGCGCCGATCGTCGTTCGCATAACCGGCGATGACCCGCTGGTGCTCGACAGGCTCGGCTTGGCCGCCGAGAAGCGGCTCGCAAAGGTCCCCTCGGTCGTCGCGCCGATGCGGAGCTGGCGCATCGATCAGCGGCAAGGACGCTTCGACATCGACGTGCTCAAAGCGACCCAGCTCGGAGTCACCCCCGTCATGGTGGGACAGACATTGCTCGCCGGGACGGACGGGCTCACGGCGGGCGACTACTTTGGTGACAGCGGGACGCCCCTGCCCATCCAGGTCTCGTTTCGCGAGGAGCAGCGGCAGACTCCGGTTGATCTGCTGCGCTTTCCCCTGTTCACAGCCGCGACGAGAGACCCGGTCCCCCTCGGCGAGCTGGCCCGGCACCGGGAGGTCGTCGGCCAGGGGCTGGTGACCC
>JAABTR010000667.1 GCA_011389755.1 Deltaproteobacteria bacterium
TTTTGCTTTTTCTTTGGGCCGAGGGCGAAATTTTTTCGGCAAAAAGACGGCTGTAGGCCCAAGGAGGCGAAGATGATGAGGCTTGAACTGACGGGATGGGTGTGCGCGTTTTTCGGGATTCTGCTTTGTGGGGCCGTGGGGGAAGCCGAGACGTCCGCGAAGCTGAGCCCGGGGATGCGTTTTGTGGTTGGAGACGAAGCGCGGTCGCTTCCGCTGGCAAAGACGAAGGTGCAAGGCCGCGTTGAGGGCTTCGTCGCCCAGGTGAAGGTGACCCAGACCTTCGTCAACCCGTTCGATGACTTCATCGAGGCCACCTACGTCTTTCCGTTGTCCGAAAACGGCGCCGTGACCGCCATGGTCATGCATCTAGCCGATCGGGACGTGGTCGCCGAGATCAAGCTCCGCGAGGAGGCGCAAAAAATTTACGAAGAAGCCAAAAGCGCCGGGAAGACCGCCGCGCTCCTCAGCCAGGAGCGGGACAACATCTTCACCCAAAAAGTGGGCAATATCCCGCCGGGCGATACGGTGGAGGTGGAGCTGACCTACGTCGAGCAGTTGCCGTGCGAAAAGGGCGTCTGTGCCTTCGTCTTTCCAACCGTCGTCGGCCCCCGCTACATCCCCGGGGCGCCTTTGTGGGGGCCGCGCGAGGAGCCCGCGGGTCGCTCGCGCGACACCAGTGTCGTGCCGGACGCCAGTTGCATCACACCGCCGTCCTTTGATGAAGGACAGCTCGGAGCCCATCGCATCGACTTGGAGCTCCAGGTCAGCCCCGGGCTGCCCATCAAGGAGATTCTTTCGGTCTCTCACGACATCGAGGTGGACCGCCGAGGGCCCAGCGAGGCTTCGGTTCGCATCGCCGCTTCCGACGAAATCCCCAATAAAGACTTTGTCGTGAAGATCGATCTGCGAGGGGAGCTCCCCGAGGCGGCGGTGCTCACCCACAAAGTCGCCGGTGAAGCGGGTTATGTGACCGTCGCGCTGCAGCCCCCGGCGTTTCCCAAGAGCGCTCACATCGCGCCGAAGGATCTGTTTTTCGTTCTCGACAACTCGGGCTCCATGAGCGGGGTGCCTCTCGAGGCCTCCAAGGCGCTCGTCATCGAGGCGCTGCGAGGTATGAACCCAAAGGACCGCTTTACCGTGATGCGTTTCTCCGACGACGTCTCCTCCTTGTCGGTGACGCCGCTGCGCAACACCCCGGACAACGTAAAGCGGGGGATCGCCTACGTCGAGGCGATGCAGGGCATGGGCGGCACGGAGATGCTCAGCGGGGTTCGCGAGGCCATCTCGGGCTCCTTGGAGGCAGGTCGCGTGCGCATCGTTTTCTTTTTGACGGACGGATACATCGGAAACGACGACGAGATCCTCGCGGCCATCCAAAACGAGAACCGAGCTCGGGCGAGGATCTTCTCCATGGGCGTCGGCTCCTCGGTCAACCGCTATCTCTTGGCCGGCATGGCCCGGCTGGGCCGCGGCGAGATGCAGGTCATGCGCTACGATGAGGATGTCCAGCCCTTTGTTCAGCGCTTCTACGACAGGGTCCGAAACCCGGTGCTCACAGGCGTCAGCCTGACCTGGCGCGGGCTCGAGGTGGACGAACAGACCCCGTCCGCGATCCCGGACCTCTTCGACGGGCGCCCCCTGGTGGTGCACGCCCGCTACGACGAGCCGGGCACGGGGGAGCTCCTCATCCGCGGTCGGCTCGGCGCCGAAAACTGGAGCCGGGTCGTGCCGGTTACGCTGCCCGAGCGCTCGAGGCGTCCTGCCGTGGCCAACCTGTGGGCCAGGGAGATGATCCGCGTGTGGACGGATGAGGAGACGCGAAGGCCCGGTTCCAGACGCGATGAGATCGTGACCCTGGCCCTCGGCCACAATCTTATGACCCGCTACACCTCCTTCGTCGCGGTCGACAAGCAGGTGGTGCGATCGGAGCATGAGCCGCTCATACCCGTGGCCCAGCGCCTGCCGTTGCCCGAAGGCGTCAGCCGAAGCGCGCTCGGGGATCTTTCGCGCAACGAGATCCCCCCTGGGGATCCGTTCATCGCCGTGTACGCCCCTCGGACCGCGAAAAGGGTCACCGCGTACTTTCCCTTCGGTCTCGTCAAGGATCTGCGCTACGACGAGCCGCGAGATGCGTGGCGGGGGCGGTTCCTCGTCCCGGCGGGGATCCCCGATGGTTGGTATCCCATCGAGGTGGTGATCGAGATGCCCGATGAGAGCCTGTATCGCCACCGGCAGCTCTACCACCTCGACAGCTCCGGCGCCGAGGTGGTCACGAACTTCGAAGGCGCTTCCTGGCGCGCGGGCACCGGCCGCGTGCTCGAGGTGGACACCATCGAGCCGGCCGCCGAGGTCTACATCCACTGCGAAGAGCTGGGCTGGAATCGGGTCGAATTGCTCGAAAAAGAAGGCCGCGAGGCCGTCGACTGGCACAAGTGGATGAAGATCTCCGAAGGCGCACCGGTGGGGCCCCATGAGGTCTTGGTGGTCATGCGGGATCTGGCGGGGAATCGAGCTGAGCACAGGGTCACCATCACGGTGGTGGGAAAGGAGCGGCCGTGACTCTCAGGCGGCATTTTTCGGTGGCGGCGGCGCTCCTTGTCGTCTCGGCGCCCGGTTTTGGGTTTGCCGGGGCCAAGCCGCCCAGCGGCCGGGTGTACACGGCCACGGACGAGGTGCGAGATATCGAGGTGGCCGGCGGCCGCGTCTGGGCGGCGACCCGCGGCGGCCTCGCGGTCCACGACCGAAAAGACGGGCGTTTTTTGCGCAAGCTCACCAGCGCCGATGGCCTGGCCGGCACCAGCCAGCGCGCGGTCCTGTCCATGGGCACGAGGGGCGTGCTCACCGGAGGTGACTTCGGCCTGAGCCTCGTTGAGTCCCGTGATGATGGACCGAAAACTACCAAGGTGATCCCGCTGGCTGCGTGGCAGGACGCGTACGATCCGATCTTCGACCTGTTTTTTGCAGGCGACGGTCCGGTGGCGGTGCGGCTTGGCAGCGGGCCGGTGGCCTTGGGCTCGAAGCTCACGCTGCCCGAACCCCGCGCGGAGGTGGGTGGCTGGCGGGCCGGCGCGTGGAATGGGACCCGGGGCCTCGCGGCGGCCTTGAGCGGAGCGCTCGCCTGGTTCGACAAAGCGCACCCCGCCTTGAGACAAGCGGCTAAATTGTCCGAGCCCGCCCTGGCGACCGCTCCTTTCGGGGAAGGCTTCGCCGTGGCCACGGGGCAGTCGCTCTTGCTGCTGGGCGGCTCCGGGTTGGAGCCGGTGGAAGCGCCCGACGCCCAAGGACACAGACGCGCGGTGGCCGCGACCGCGCTTGAGCTCGATGAAAAAGGAGGGCTGTACGTCGGCACGGCCTCCGGCCGGATCTGGCGGCTCGAGGGGCAAAAGCTCGAGCTCATCGGCGAGGCCGGCCACAGGATCACGGCCATGCGCGCGGACGGCGAGGTGCTCTGGTTGGGCCTCGCGAAAAGCGGCCTGCACAGGTTCGATATCGCTTTGCGGGCCCTCGGTCCCAGTCTGCGACCGGGAGGCGAGATCTGCAGCAATCATGTGACACACGTGGCCCAGCACCGAGGCCGGATCGTGGTCGGGACCTTCGATGAAGGCGCCTGTCACTGGGACGGCAGCGGTTGGGAGCGCCTCGAAGGGTTGCCGTCGCCCTATGTCTTGGGGCTCGCGAGCGACGGGCAGGAGCTCTGGGTGGGCACCTCAGAGGGGCTCGCGCGGTTCGACGGAGACTTCGCCTCCTTGTCCTTCGGTCCCAAGGACCCGCGCCTTCTGCGAGAAGCTTCGAAGCTGGCAAGCGGTTCCCTGGTCTCCCCGGAGCCAGGTCGCTTCGTGTTCTCTATGACCCTCGGCGTCGTCGTCGCTCATAAGACAAAGGGAGGTTACGAGGTCGACCACCACACGTGGCGCGAAGGTGTCCCGGGGCACCGGACCGCCATCGCAACTTCGGACGAAGCCATCTACATCGGCAGCGAGTACCGCGGCGTCACCGAGCTGACCTGGAGCGGGCAAAAGGCGCGAGGCTACATGGATCCCGTCCATCTGCCCGAGGCGTGGGTCATGGATGTGGAAAAAGGGGGCAAAGGAGCGCTGTG
>JAABTR010000668.1 GCA_011389755.1 Deltaproteobacteria bacterium
CCACCTGGACCCTGGGCGAAAAGTCGCCCTGGCTCGACCGCGCGGGCGAGGCCTACCGCGGGGTTTTCGGCAAGGAGCCCTTCATCGACAAGTGGACCTTCAGCACCAACGGCGTGGCCATCGCCGGCCTGCACGGCATCGACTGCATCGGCCTGGGGCCGGGGAACGAGGTGCTCGCCCACGCGCCGGCCGAGGCCTGCCCCGTGGAGCACCTGTCTAAAGCCGCCGCATTCTACGCAGCGTTTGCGGCCCGGGTGGGAGGTGCGAGGTGAGCGGCGTCTTCGAGTATGCGTGCGTCGAGTGCGGCGCCTCCTACAAAAGGGAGGCGGTGCGTTACCTGTGCCCGAGCTGCTCGAAATCCTACGTCTCGAAAGAGCCGCTGCGCGGGGTCTTGGAAGCCGTGTATGACTACGAGGCCGCGGCCCGGGCAGGCGACGTGTGGGAAGCGCTGATGCCGATAGGAAAAGAGCACTTTCCGCCCCTGCCCGTCGGCAACACGCCGCTCATGCGGGCAGCGCGTTTGGGAGAGGCGCTCGGCTACGGGAATCTCTTCGTGAAAAACGATGGGCAAAATCCCACCGGCTCGCTCAAGGACCGGGCGTCCGCCATGATCGTGGCCGAGGCGAACCGCCTGGGCGAAAAAACAATTGTCACGGCGTCCACGGGAAACGCGGCGTCGGCCCTGGCCGCGATGTGCGCGTCGGTGGGGAAGCAGGCGATTATATACGTGCCGGCGAGGGTTCCTCGGGCCAAGCTCGCGCAGATGTTGATTTACGGCGCCGATGTCCGGTTGGTGGATGGGGACTACGACGACGCGTTCGCCTTGTCTCTCGAGCACACCCAAAGGCACGGGGGGCTCAATCGCAACACCGCGTATCACCCTTTGACCATCGAAGGGAAAAAGACCGTGTCCTTCGAGATCTTCCGTGACCTGCTCCGGGCGCCCGACTACGTGGTGGTGCCCGTGGGAGACGGCGTGATCATCTCGGCGGTCTTCAAGGGGTTCTACGATCTGGCGCGCGCCGGGCTCTTGAAAGATATCCCCAAGCTCGTGTGCGTCCAGGCCGAGTCGTCCGACGCCATCACCCGGTACGTCTCCACGGGGACGTACCAAAGCGCGGCGGCGCCCTCCACCATCGCGGACTCCATCAGCGTCAAGGCGCCCAGCAACGCCCTCATGGCCTCGCGGGCCATAAAAAAGAGCCAGGGGCTCGCCGTGACCGTCAGCGACGCCGAGATCCTGGGCGCCCAGAGGTTGCTCGCGCGCACCACCGGCGTCTTTGCCGAGCCGTCGGCGGCTGCGGGGGTGGCGGGGCTCGAGAAGTGCCGGGAGCACATCCACGAAGATGCGTGGATCGTGACTTTGGTGACCGGCCACGGGCTCAAGGACGTGGACGCGGCCATGACCTGTGCAAAGGTGCCTCCCAAGATGGTCTCCCCTATCGACAGGAGGGATCGTTGACGAAGCTGCTCTTGCGCGGCGGGACTTTGGTGGGCGAAGACGGGCTCGTGCGAGCCGACCTGCGGGTGAGCGCCGGGCGCATCATCGAGCTCGGGCCCGACTTAGGTGATGGGAGCCAGGACGAACGAAGCGTCGACTGCGAAGGACTCTATGTGTTGCCCGGGCTCATCGACTTCCATGTCCACGTCGATGATCGCATCGGGCGTTATCGCTTGGCGGACAGCTGGTCTTCTGCCTCTTTGGCCGCGCTGCCCACCGGGATCACCACCTTCTTGAGCTTCGCCACGCAAGGCAGAGGCTCGGTGGACGGCGCGGTGGAGGCGATGCTCGACAAGGCCGGCGGGAGCTGCCACTGCGATCACCATGTTCATTTCACGCCCACAAGCTGGGACAAAAAGACCTGGGCCGACGTGGCGAGCCTGGCCCGGGCCGGGTTTCGGACCATCAAGCTCTACACCACGTACAAGTCCGCCGGGCTCTACGTTTCGTACCCCCGGCTCGAAGAGATCTTGAGGCGCTGCGCCGATTTGGACATCACCGCCTTGGTCCACTGCGAAGACGAGGCGCTCCTCGAAGAGGCGGCAAAGGGACAAACAGGCGCCGATCCGGCCGACGCCCATCTCCACGCCCGCCTGCGCCCCGCGCGAGCTGAGATCGAGGCGGTCGAGAGAGCGCTCGAGGCGGCGCGTAAAAGCGGGGCCCGGCTCCATGTGGTCCATGTCTCCACGGCCCAGGCGGCCAAGATGCTCTGCGAAAGCGCCGAGACGAAAGAGGTGACCTTCGAGACGTGTCCCCAGTATCTCGTGCTGGACGAGAGCGAGCTGAGAGGTCGCGATGGTCACCGCTACCTGTGTTCTCCGCCCTTGCGCCGGCGCGAGGAGGCTGCGGGGCTGAGGCATTTGGTGGCGCAGGGGCAGGTCGACGTGCTCGCCACCGATCACTGCGCGTTCTCAAAAGAGGACAAAGACGCAGCCGCCGGGGTCGACATCCGTAAGGTCCCGTGCGGGTTCGCCGGCATCGGCGCCCTCGCTGCTTTGAGCAGAGAGCTTTTTGTTGACGACTTCGAAGGGAATCTGGTTCAGTTTGTCCGGATGCTCTCGACAAACCCCGCGCGCATCGCCGGTTTGAGACACAAAGGTTCCCTGCGCGAGGGCGCAGACGCAGACATCGTGTGTGTCGATCCCCGCGGCAACGCGAGCCCGGTGCGATCGACCCTGGCCGGCGCCCACGAAACCTATCCGGGTTTTACCGCGCGCTGGAGCGTCGAGCGGGTCTATCTGCGCGGCCGGCTCGTGGTTCGAAGAGGAGCGCTGGTGGACGAACAGGCAGCTCGAGGAGAAGCGGTATGGCGAAAGTGAAGGGAGCCTGGCGCAACGACGCCGCAGCCAAGGTCACCGGCCGCGCCCGCTACACGGACGACATCAAGCACCACGGGATGCTCCACGCGGTGCCGGTCTACGCCGAGTACGTGCACGCCCGCCTGCACCACATCGACGTGGGGGATGCCCTGAAGAAACCCGGCGTGGTGCGGGTCTTGACGGCAAAGGACGTGCCCGGCGCGACCGCGTTCGGGCAGATTCAAAAGGACTATCCGATCTTCGCTTTGGACCAAATTCGCTCCCACGGGGATGTGGTGGCGGTCGTGGTGGCGACGGACCGCAAGAGCGCCATCGAAGGGGCCAAGGCGGTGCGGGTGGAGGCCGAAGAGCTGCCGGCGCTCACCGATCCCGAGCGCGCCATGGCAGAAGGCGCGGCGCTCATCCACCCCGAAAAGGGCACCAACATCGTCAACCACCACAAGGTGCGCAGCGGCGATGTGGATCGGGGCTTTCGCCTCGCCCACGTGATCATCGATGAGGAGTTTCGCACCCAGGTCATAGAGCACGCCTATCTGGAGCCGGAGAGCGCTGCGTGTGTGCCGCGCCCGGACGGGGTGATGGAGGTGTGCGGCAGCATGCAGCACCCGTTCTCCACGAGGCGTTTCGTGGCCGCGCTTCTGGGCAGAGCCTTGTCGGAGGTGGAGGTGCGCACGGTGCCCACCGGCGGTGGGTTCGGCGGCAAAGACGACACGGCGGCGGTGGTGTGCGCCCGGACCGCGCTGGCAGCCGAAGCGACTGGCCGCCCGGTGAAGATGACCTATGATCGCGAGTGGTCGATTCGCGAGAGCTACAAACGGCACCCCTACCGGGTGCGCTACGAGATGGGCTTCGACGAGCGAGGGAAGATCACCGCGGCGCGGGTGCGCATCGTAGCGGACGCGGGCGCTTACTGCTCGGTGAGCCCCTGGGTCACCTGGCGTTCGACAGTGCAGTGCTGCGGGCCTTACCAGGTGGACAACGTTTGGTGCGACACCTTCGCGGTGCACACAAACAATGTGTTTACCGGCGCCATGCGCGGGTTCGGCTCGCCTCAGATGAACTTCGTGGTGGAGCAGGTGATGGACATGGCCGCGCAGAGGCTCGGGTTGTCCGCCGTGGAGATCCGGCGGCGCAACATGGTGCGTCAAGGTGGGCTCACGGTCACCGGGCAGGTCCTCGAGGGGCACACGGTGAGCCTGCCCGAGGTCTTGGACAAGGTGCTTAAGGCGTCGGACTTCGAGCGCAAACTAAAGCGGTGCGCCCATGGGA
>JAABTR010000669.1 GCA_011389755.1 Deltaproteobacteria bacterium
TCGACCCGGGCGCGGCTTCGTTTAGGCGCTTCGTAGTCGTGTCTTCCGCGGATGCCCGGCTCAAAGCGCCACCAACGGCCCGCGCTTTGCCACCACCTCATCAAAGCAACACTAAAGTCGCCCGCGCCCTTCACGAGCAGACGCTCGCCGCCCAAACGATCCGCGAGGAGCTCGAAAAACTGTCCTCGATACAAAATGAGCTGGCCCAACATATCGAACGGCTAGAGGACGAACAGGAGCTTTCTCAGGCTCAAAAAGAGGCGACGCGATACGAACGAATGTCTGCCTACGACGGCTGGATCCCCGCATCGGAGGTCGAGCATTTGGAGGCCTTCTTGCAAGCGACGCGGATAGACTTCGCCGTCAATCTGCAAGATCCCGCGCCCGAAGACGATCCTCCGACGCTCGTCGAGTACCGCCGCGCCACCAGACCCATGTCAGCCATATTCGATGTCCTCGGCGTCCTACCCGGCTATCGGGAGCGAGATGTCTCGGGGCCTTTTTTGGTGGCGTTGCCGGTCTTCGCCGCCATGCTCATCGCCGACGGAGGCTATGGTCTGGCTTTTCTTCTCGCAGGAGCGCTGGGGTACCGGCTGATCTCCAGGCGAATGGGGGACGCGACAGCGCAGCTTCTGGTGATCATCGGCGCGTGCTCTGTCGTGTGGGGGTTCGCCATCGCGAGCTTCTTCGGAGTCGGGCCCGGTGAGCTCAAAGCCTCTGGCAGCGGCCTCTGGGAGAAGGTCGGCGCTATCTTAACCAGCTTGCGGCTCGTAGGCGGAGATCTCAATCAGCACGACGTGGTCTCCCAGATCATGCGCATCTCCTTCGTCATCGGCGCCGTTCACATGTCGCTTGCCGAATTGTGGCGCGCCCGGCTCTTCTTTCCCGACACCGAAGCGCTGACCCACGTGGGCTGGGCTGTTTTTTTGTGGGGCATGCTCCTGACGGTGCAGACCCTGGTGCTCGAGGATCCGGCCCACCCGGCGATGCTTCCGCTGCTGGCCACAGGCGGCATCACCGTCGTTCTATTTACTCACCCACACAAAAACCCGGTGCTGCGGGTCTTACTCGGGCTGGCCGCGTTCCCCCTCGCGGCCCTAGGAACCCTGTCGGACACCATCAGCTATGTTCGCCTGATGGCCGTCGGCCTCGCCTCGACCATCCTGGCGGCGACCTTCAACGAGCTGGCCGCCCACGCGGCCGAAAGCGCCACATGGCTCGCCGGCGGGCTCATTCTCCTCGTCGGCCACGGGCTCAACATCGGCCTGGCCGTCATCGCCTTGTTCGCCCATGGTGTGCGCCTCAACATGCTGGAGTTCTCCGGACATCTGGGGATGTCCTGGAGCGGATACCCTTACGCGCCGCTCGCGCCGCGCAGACACGCGCAGAGGTGAAAAAATGGAGCTTCTAGGACAACTGGGTCTCGTGCTCGCCCTGGGCCTGGGCGCCGTCGGCAGCGCCCTCGGAATCGGGGCGGCGGGCCAGGCCGCCGCGGGGGCGTGGGCCAAGGAAGCCAAAAACGGTCAGCGCTTGAACTTCAACTACATCATCCTGCTCGGCATGCCCATATCCCAAACCCTCTACGCCATGATCTTGATGCGCAAGATGACCGGCGCGACCGCGGAGCTCATCTCCACGAGCGGCGGTCTCTTGTTCGGGATCGGGCTGGCCGGAGGCCTCGCAGAGCTCGCGAGCGCGTGGATGCAAGGCCGCATCGGAGCGGCCGCGGTTCGGTGTCTGTCTGAGACCGGGCAGGGGTTCGCGTTCTTGATCATCGCCATGGGGATCGCCGAGACGGTGGGCATCTTGGCTCTGGCTTTCTTGTACATCGTCGTGCCGGGATGACCCTGTCCTTTTGAAGAGGATCGTGTCTCGACCCTCGGGACGCAAAATCGAAGGCTCCGAGATTCCGCCGCACCCCAAAGCGCCGTCACGCCTCGCCGACTTATCCACAAGCCCATGAAATTGCTACCTATTACCACGTCGCCCCGAGAAGGCGTTTTATTGGCCCGGGTTGTGCAAAGGTTTCTTGGTCAAAAATCGCAACGCCGATTTTAACCGGGAGCATGGACGTGAATACGACTCCAGAACAAAGGAACCGCTATCCGGCCGAGAATCCTGCCATGATCCCCGAGGGTGACAGCAGCATCGCCCAAGCCGTAGAGGTCGTGGTCGATCGGGGGCAACGCCTCATCAACGACAGCATCAGTCTGGTCAAATTCGACTTGCAACAGATGCTTCGTGCCAAAGCCGTCGGGTGGTCGATGTCGGGGCTCGGGCTTTTAACCATGGGCCTGTCCTGGATCGGGCTCATGGTCGCGGCGGGCCTCTGGCTCACGGAATTTTGGGCCGCGGAGCTGGTGGTCGCGGCGATCGCCGGGGTTCATCTCGTAGCCGGCATCCTCCTCCTCTGGCGGGGAAGCCGACTCGCGAAGTCGGCCCAGCCGCCGAGCATTCCGCCGCGATCCGCAACCGAACCGGAGGAGCACTATGGACCGGAATGAACGCCACGAAGAACTGGAAAAAAAAGTCGCGCAGGATCGGATGGAGTTCGATCAGGCACTCAAAGGACTTCGTCAGACGACAAAACGGCGCGCCGACGTGCACACGCAGATGAGTGAGCACCCCTGGCCCTTCATCGCGGTCGGGTTCTTTTTCGGTTACTGGCTCGGCTCGCGAGTTATTCGATGACGATGATCTGAGCGCAGGAAAACACCGCGCCCAAAGCCAAGGGAGTGAGGAGAGCATGAACACGCAACACATACCCGAGAACAAGGTCTTCGAAGAGGCGCGCCATCGTTACGAGATGGCCTCGGACGCCGTATCCGAAAAGGTTCAGCGGTTCGATGAGCAGTTCCGCACGGTCTGCCGGGAGCGCCCCTGGGCCGTCTTGGCCGGAGCTATCATCGCCGGTTTTGCGGTCGGGCGTTTTCTCGCTCGCCGATGAACAATCACAAAGAGGGACACCGCAATGGATCAATCACACGAAACGGATAGGTTCAGCCCGTCGGGAATGCCCGGCGAAGAGACGACGTCGGCGGCACGGCGGCGAGATATCTCCGAGCACGCTAGCGGGATGGCCCAGGACGCTCGCGCCGCTCGGGAATCCGCCGCCGACCTGATCCAGGCCGTGAACCACTCGGTCGCGGGCTGGATGACGGAAAAACCCTATCTCGGCGTCGCCATCGCCGCCGGTGCGGGTTACGTGTTCGGGGGAGGGCTCGGCTCGCGGCTCACGTTCTTCGCCCTGCGGGTCGGGGGGCGCATGCTCACGAGCCGCTTCGTGGGCTCGCTCGTTCACGGCGCGTCCGCCAGCGGAGCCTCGGGATCGCAATCGTAAGAAACCATGAGTCAGGAAACGACACCAGAAACAATGGGAGGCCAAAAATGAGCATTCGAGACATGACCAAGGACGACGTTCTGGAAGCGATGGGTCTGCAGCCACGCAAATCGGCGATGGATCTCGTGCTGCCGGCAGCCGGGCTGTTCGCCACGGGAATCCTGGTCGGCGTGGGGCTCGGCATGATGTTCGCGCCGAAGCCCGGATCGGACTTGCGCCGCGATATCGGACATAAATTCAGCCATATGCGGGGAGAAGCCGAGACCACCGCAAAGGAAGCCTTCCCAACATAAAAAGGGCTTTGACGAAACGGGAGGGGACGATGAAGAGGACGAGGCGATGGAATCGATTTCCATCGCCTCGTCTTTTTTAAGGAGACGAAATATCTACTGGACGATTGTGACCTCAGACAGAGGATACCATCCGTCTGGCTCGATCCCCTCGATGGCCAGCTTCACAAAAGGCTCGTCTTGGGTCGCGGCCCAGATCGTCACGTCTAGATCATAGGTCCCGGGCACAAGGTCCGCGGGAAGGGCGAGGCTGTCCGCGGTCTGATGATCGCCCGGGAGCCACCCTTTGACTGAGCTGCCGGCGCCCGAAGCGGCCACCCGGCCGTCCTTTGAGCGCAAACGGTACGCGATCCGGTAGTCGTGATAAGGCGGCGCGACGCCGGCATTGCTCCAACTGCCGCCGAGCTCCAAAGAACCGCCC
>JAABTR010000670.1 GCA_011389755.1 Deltaproteobacteria bacterium
CTGAGGAAGCTACTGAGGAAGCTACTGAGGAAGTGACTGAGGAAGCTACTGAGGAAGCTACTGAGGAAGCTACTGAGGAAGTGAAGTCCGAGTAGAGTCCGCCTTTCTTGCTGTTCATCTTTTTTCCCCAACCGATAAAAATAGAAACTCATCCTTTGAGGGCTTTTTTGGCTGTTGGGCTTTGGCTTTTGGCTTTTGACCTAAGGGACCTAAGGGACTTTGTGGGGGGTTAGTTGCGTAGGTAGTTGTCTAGGTCGGTTTTTCCGGTTGAGGAGTTTGTGGGGGCTTTTTGGTCTTTGGCCTGCGTGGCCATGGGCTTGGGATCGAGCACTAGGGAGTTTATGCGGACGAGCGCTCCTTCCTCTATCTCCACGGGGCTTAGCCATAAGATGATTCGATCGCTCACCTGCACTCGCTTGGCCTCTTTGGGCTCCAAGATGGCGCCCTTGTTGTCGTCTCCTGTGGTGATGGTGACGGACACTTCCCCCTTCTCGGTCTTGACGACTGAAAACGAGGACTCATTGAACTCCTCGCAGTCGGGTCTGCGGGGCGTGACGTCCTGCCAGATGAGGTTGACGTCGCATTTGTCTCTTTGGGCTTCGCGGCGCCAAGCATCTTCGGGGAGCTCGCGGAACGCGAAGTACAGCGGCTGCTCGAACTCCATGGTCCACTCTCGCATCACCTGCTGGCTCTCCGGCGGAACCTGCGTCTCGGGTATGTGGGTCCCATCCGGGGCCACGTACATGGGCACACCTTGCTCGTTGGCGATGAGCTCGTCTTTTTTGTCCCGCGCCGGCTTGTACTGAAACAGCGCCTCGGACTCCATCTTGATACCCTTGTCCGCGGTGACCCGCAGCATTTCTTCCTTGACCTGCTTGCCGACCGGGACTGCGGTCTTGAACACAAACCGCTTGGCCCCAATGAGCGCCGACACCGCCCGGGTCCCCTCGGACAACCACCCGGTCTGATCCGAGATGCACTCAGGATCCTCTACGAACCGCAGTCGCTCCTTGGAAACCTCCAGCACTACCGGGTCTTCCACGTCCACCTCCCATCGCGCGGCCTCGACCTCGGTGAGACCGAGGGGCTGGAGCTCAGAGACCATCCACGCGGCCAGGGCGCGGGCCACCTTGTCACCGGAGTCCTCGATGGGTGCTCGCTCGGCCATGCCGGCGGAGGATGGTTCGAGGCCCTCGACGATCTGAAAACAGGTGTTCTCCTCGATCCCCCCCCCTTCGCTGATGAGGAAGGGCATCGCCCTCGCGCGCATCGCCTCTTCGAGGGGGGCAAAGACCTGGTAGTCGGGCCCTGTCGGGGCCGGCGCTGCCGTGGTGGTCTCCATCACCGGGTCGGCTTTTTTACCGCAACCCGCGGCCGCCAAAGCCAAAGCTGCGCAGACCGGGAACCACAGGTTGCTGTTAGGGAATCGTCCACTCATAGTCACCTCCGCAAGGTTTGTTTCGTGGCTTAGCTCATGTTTGGAAGCCGCATCTTATCATTTCGCCTTTTCGAGCCAAGCCCTTAAAAAACCTTTTGCTGCCCGCTTGGAGACTTGACTTGACGCACCACCGTCGCCGATCATCTCCTGACGGTCATGAGCAAATCCTACGAAGAATATCTAAAAGACATCGAAAAAGAAGCCGTCGCCGAAGGACTTGGAGACTTTCGCCTGGCGCGGGATCAATTTCACGAAGCGACCGGGATCTTCGAAGACGGTGAGCCGTGGTTCGAGCTGCGCATGGATATGTTTTCGGACTGGTACCTGCTCGATCGCAGGCGCACCTCGGGAGACGGTCTCACCCCTGTCGAACGCTATCTGACGCGCCACGTCCACGAGCTGGGTGAGTCAGACAGGCTCCAGCTCGAGATGCTCACCGTGACCCTGCGCAGCGTTTTTCGCATCGTCCGAGCAAAAAACTCCCACTTCTTACTCGAGGACCTGGCGGCCGGAGGCATGTGGCTGACAAACTGCACGCTCCCCTTGGTGGGCTTTCGACACGAAGATATTATCGACACCCGGATCGTGCTTTTTAACTCTTGCCCCACCTTCGGTCGCTCGACGGTGCTCCACCCAAGAGAAGCCCACGGTGCCATCAAGGCCATCATCTCCCGGGCCAAAACCGAGGCTCTTTGTCCGAGGCGCCTCGTGGATCACCTCGACATGATGAGACTCAAGCTCGATCGGTACTCAAATGTCAAAATCGCTCACGTCTATCGATATCCCGGCGATGCCGTTTTTTAGAAAAACAACGCTTGGGTGTTCGGTCTGGCTCATTGTGGCCGCGTTTGCCCATCCAGCCGCCGGGTTCGACTCCAAGCCGCCCGCACAGAGAGGCGCGGCCCTTGGTCTCTACAGTGAAGATCCGGCCTGGTCTTATGTCGATTTCATCGACGAGATGAGCGCCGCCGGTGTGACCCACGTGGCCGTGGTTATCCCCTACTATCTCAAGACCTCGCGCTCCTCTAAGATCTACGCGCACCCGCGTTTCACTGTCCCGATGCACACCGTTCGCAGGACCATCAAAGACATCCGGGACCGGGGCATGAAGGTCTTTTTGTTCCCCATCCTTCGTGTGGAGGATCAATCTGACGGAGGGTGGAGAGGCGTCTTGGCGCCCAAAAATCCCGATCGGTTCTACGCCGAGTACACCACTTGGATTTCCCGCTTCGCAAAGCTAGCTTCGCAGCTGCGCGTCCCCGTCCTCAGCGTGGGCTCGGAGCTCTCCTCCCTCGATGTCGACGAGCCGCGCTGGCGATCGCTCATCTCACATGTGCGCTCCTTGTACGGCGGCAAGCTGACTTACTCGGCCAACTGGGACCACTACGAAGAGGTGAAATTCTTCGACGCGCTCGACTTCGCCGGAGTCACCGGCTACTTCGAGCTGGTCCCAGAGGGCACGAGGCCATCCACCGAAGATCTCGTGTACGGGTGGCGCGTCTACCACCAGCGGCTCATGCGCTGGGCCCACCTGCTGGGCAAGCCGATCCTTCTGACCGAGGTGGGTTACTTGAGCCAACGCGGCACCGCCTCCTGGCCCTGGAAAGAGGGCGCGGACGAACCTCTGGACCTCGAGATCCAGAGGCGCTGCTACGAGGCTTTTTGCCGCATCTGGAACGACGAGCCAAGGCTGGCCGGAGCCTATTTCTGGAACTGGTTCGGCTGGGGAGGTTTGACCAGCAAGGAGTACACCCCGCGCAATAAACCGGCGCACTGCGAGGTCTCGAGATGGTACGGCGGCACCTGCCCCGATAAGGTTTCGCCATGAGCGACCCGGCCTTCGACCGCTTGCTGCGCGAGCGCGCGCGGAGCGGACGCGCCGTCATCTTGGACGGCGCCATGGGGACGGCGCTCGACGATAGAGGCGCGGCGACCCACGGGCCTGTGTGGTCCGGGCTGGCCCCCCTCGAATCCGAGAGACTCGTCGAACAGGTGCACCGCGACCACCTCGCGGCCGGGGCGGACATCTTGACCACCTGCACCTTTCGAACCACCGCCAGAGCGTTTGCCAAGGCAAAGAGGCCACCGGATGCGTGGCGAGCGGCTGCCCGAAGCGCGGTGGATATCGCCCGCCGCGTCGCGTCCCGAGGCGACGCCCTGGTGGCCGGCAGTGTGGGACCGCTCGAGGACTGCTTTTTGCCGAACCTGTCTCCAACCGCCTCGCAGGCCCAAGATGAGCACCTGCCTCTGTGCGAGCTGCTCGTCGAAGCGGGGGTCGACATCCTGTGGCTGGAGACCTTTGGGACGGCTCGGGAGATAGAAGGGGCGCTGCGCGCCGCGAGGCAGGCTCGAGACCATACGGACGTCGCCCTTGTTTTAAGCGTTACAACCACCGCCAAAGGCAGGCTGCTCGACGGGAGCGCCCTGGCGGGTGCCCACAAGGCCGCCCTCCTGCGCGGCGTCGCAGCCTTTTGCGTGAACTGCGTACCCTTTGCGCATCTCGAGGTGGCCCTAGACACTCTCCTGCCCATTGCAACGCTACCGGTGGGCGCCTATGCCAACCTGGGCGTCGCCGACGAAAACCAGGACTGGGACG
>JAABTR010000671.1 GCA_011389755.1 Deltaproteobacteria bacterium
GATTCCAAAACGCAATCGTGACAAAATCAGGTAGATCCATCGTCGTCTCCTGCCTTTTTTGTTTTTTTCGGTGTTGCGGGCTCTATTTCGCCCAAAGATTCGGGTCGGTTCGTCTCTTGTTTTGGTTTCTGCTCTAAAGGCTGAGCATGCGCCTCGTAGACCTGCAAAAAGATCCCGGCGATCTGCTCACCGAGCTCTTTATAGCCGCGCAGAGTCAAGTGGATCCCGTCCTGGGCAGCGAGCCCCCGGACCTGCCAGAGGGCGTGGGATCCGGCGCCGCCCATGACCTGCCTCGCGTCCAAAAAGGCGCACCCCAGCTCCGCGGCCACCTCGCTTTGCACGCTGATGATCCACTCGAGCCGCTCGAGCTCACCTGGCTCTCCTTGCCGATCCGGCGGGCCGATGAGCAGGCACGCGGCGCCCGGGGCCCCCTGCCGAAACAATTGCACGACCTCGCGCACATGGGCCGCGTAGGCCGCGGGCGTCAGCGTCTTCGAGCACGACTCATTGGTGCCGTACATGGCGACGATGAGATCGGGGCCGCGTCTTTCGAGCTGCTCTAAAAAAATATCCCGATCCCACTGCAGCACCGTCTCGAACGCGGCGCCATTGATGCCGAGGGTGTCGTACACGACGCCCGGCCCCCGGCTCTCGACGATGGCCCCGAAGAGGCGGACCGGGCCGTCTCCCAAAGTGCGCACCTCGATTCGGTGCTCTTTTGCGTCTTCGAGCTCGAGCGCGTAAAAGCCTGAGCCCAAGACCTCCGCGTCCGTCTCGACGCTCTCGACGGTTTTCGCGTCCACCTTGACGACGAAACTCCCGCCTCCAGGCTGCCTCAGGTAATAGAGCTCGAAAAAGTCGATATCCTTCCCATACGCGCTCTTTGATGGGCGCACAGCGACGTCGCAGCGGCCGACGCGGCACTCCACCGCGACCCCGCCGAAACCATACTGTCCGTCGAGCTGGTCGCTCGGTATCGAGATGATGAATCGCTGCGGACGCCAGCGCCCGCTCTCCTCGAGGCGGATATCTTTGGGCCTGTAGTATTTCCACGGTCTCCCCAAAAAAACGAACCCCCGGCCCCCGTCACCGAATCTGCCTTGAAGCGCTCTGCGGATCTCGGTGGTCATGAAATCCGCGGCGGTGTGGGAGTCGCCGAAATGGGCCACCCGCACGAGCCCTTCACCGCGGGACCCCAAGCTCTCCAGCGCGCTCAGAAACGTCGACAGGCTGCCCGGGTTTTTGAGATGGGGGATGTCGTATTCCACCCGCTGCGCGTCTTCGGTGTTTACCACTTCGGGCTGGACATCTTCGGGCTCTTCCGATCGCGGCTCGTTTTGGGAAACCGGCGGCAGCTGCTCATCGTCTTTGATGTGTTGCGGGGGCGGCTCCTCGTCTTTGATGTGTTGCGGGGGCGGCTCCTCGGGGAACGCGCTCACGAGAAGCTGCGGCGCGCTCGCGTCTGCTCGGGTTTTTTGCGGCCCAAAAAAGCCGCACGACGCGACGAAGAACGCAAGGAGCCCCACGGGACCCAACCTCGAAAGCTCTACCACCATGTAGTGCAAGGTACTACAAAAACACACCCGGGACAAGATGGCCGACAAGGAGTAAAATGAACGCGTTGAGACCGACATGAGAATCGAGTCCGGATTTTGCGCATGCAGGCCCCCGGCAAACAGCTTTTTTTCCTCGCTTTGGCGCTCATCCTTGCGGCATCGCTCGCGATCTGTGCCAAGCTGGACATCCCTCCGCCCGAGGCTCTCTATCCTTTCGTGCCGCGCTGGCAAGGCACCCATGTGTTGCACCTGGGAGACTCCCACGTTTCTAGAGGGCTGCGCGAAGAGCTCTCGCGCTCATTCAAACGCGCCGGCGCCCATTACAAGACCGATATGTGGGTCGGATCCCGCAGCCGCTCCTGGGTCGTCACGGGCCGGCTGGCGCGATCTCTGCGTCACCACAACCCTGACATCGTGATAGTCACCCTCGGCACCAACGAGATGCCCTTCGCCACGCCCGAGCATCACAGACCGTGGGTCGAAAAGATTGTCAGCCATATCAAAGATCGCGCTTGCTACTGGATCGGTCCACCGCCTCTGATAACCGACGAGACAGGCGGTTTCAACGAGATGCTCGAGCGCAGCACCAAGCCATGTCGCTATTTCGATTCGCGTCTCCTCGGGCTAAAACCGAAGCCCGGCGGCCACTTTCACCTGAGCCGGGAGCAGGGCCAATGCTGGGGTCGCCTGGTCTGGCTCTGGCTGGGTGGGCGCTACATGGGCGACTGGGGCGCCGAGGAGATCAACGAGATCGACCCGTGTTTATCCCTCGGGCTAAGCGCCGAGGCGTCGGCGAGCGGCCAAAACTCGCCGCAGCATAATCTTTAGAATGCGGGTAGAGTGTGACCGATGCTTTTTAACTCCCTAGAGTACGCTTACCTGCTTATCGGTTCGGTCTTCGCATATTGGCTCGCGGCCGAACATCGCCAGTTGCGGATCGTCTTGCTGCTCATCGCCAGCTACTTCTTCTACGCGAGCTGGAACGCCAAGTATCTCGCCCTCATCTTCATGTCTTCAAGTCTCGATTACTTCGTCGGCAAGCTCCTGGCCCAAGAGGCCAAGCCCGCGAAGCGCAAAGCGCTCCTGGCCGTCAGCGCGACGATCAACCTCGGCATCTTGGCCACCTTCAAATACTTCAACTTCTTCTCGCACGAGATCGCCCGGGCCTTGAGCTTCGCGGGTCTCGAGACCTCCCCCGCCCACCTGGACGTCCTCTTGCCGGTGGGCATCTCGTTCTACACCTTCCAGACCCTGAGCTACACGATAGACATCTACCGCGACAAGCTGACCCCGGCGCGCAGCTACACCCAGTACCTGCTCTACGTCTCTTTTTTTCCCCAGCTCGTCGCAGGCCCCATCGTCCGGGCGCGGGATCTTCTCCCCCAGCTGGAGCGTCGTCCCTCGCTCACCTCCTTCGAGGGCAGCCAGGCGCTCTGGCGGATAGGCGTCGGGCTCGCGAAAAAAGCGATCATCGCAGACTACCTAGGCGCGCACATCGTCGATCCGGTCTTCGGCAACCCGCAGATGTACTCGTCCTTGGAGACGCTGGTCGCCGTCTACGCTTACGCCTTTCAGATTTATGCCGATTTCTCCGCCTACTCGGACATCGCCATCGGCTCGGCCATGCTCCTGGGCATCAAGATCCCCGAAAACTTCAACGCGCCGTACCGGGCTGCAAACCTGAGGGAGTTTTGGGAGCGCTGGCATATCTCACTATCAACCTGGCTTCGGGACTACCTCTACATTCCCCTGGGGGGGTCTCGAAAAGGCCGCGTCCGGACCTACGTGAACCTGATGATCACCATGCTGCTCGGAGGGCTGTGGCACGGGGCCGCCATGACCTTCGTCGTCTGGGGGGCGATCCACGGCTGCGCCTTGGTGGTCACGAGGTTCCTCCAAAGAGCCGCGGACAAGCACCGCATCCCCTCGTCGATCCGCAAGCCGGTGGGCGTCTTTTTGACATTCCACGTGGTGGTGGCCGCGTGGGTCTTTTTCCGCGCGCGCACCTTTGACAACGCCTTCGAGGTCTTTGGCAGTCTTTTTTCCGGGACCTTCGACACGGCCAATATCCCCACCTCGGTCATCGGCGTTCTCGTCTTGGCCGCCCTGAGCCATTGGTTCCCGGATAGGTGGCTCGCGAGCGCCGTGAGGCTCTACCACTCCATCCCCTCCGTGGCGCAGGCAGCCGTGCTCGTGGCCATCGTGTTCGTCGCGAATTTCATCGCGCGCACCGAGGTTCAGCCGTTTATCTACTTCCAGTTTTGACGACCGGGGCTCAGCCCCAGCAGGCGTAGTCATAGGTGACCCGAACATCGGGCTTTCCATCTGAATCGAAGTCCCCCCATCCGGTTAACATGTTCCCGTCCTCATCATACTCATAGGTCCAGCTCTCATCGATGGTGCCGTCGGCGAGATCGTCCTTGATCGTGCGGGCGATATCGCCGTTTTCTTCGTACTCGTAGT
>JAABTR010000672.1 GCA_011389755.1 Deltaproteobacteria bacterium
CTGCGAGCCGATCCACAGCCCGGGTCCCGAGCCCGGGCACGATGCGCACCAAGCCGTCGTGCCGCCGGATGCGGGGGGACCAGCGCAGCTCGTTGTTGCTCAGAGCCACGCCGGCGAAGGCAGGGAAGAAGTAGCGCCCCACCTTTGTTCCGACCACCTGCTGGATCATGATCCCCATCTCTTCGTTGAAATCGAGCAGCCCCCGCGAGGCGCGATACTCTATCGGGTCGGGCCCGAACGTGGAGGCGTAAACCTCGGCCACCGCGTCCATGAGGGCCTCGAGCTTCTCGGCGCGGGTGCCTTGATTCGCGAGGAACAGGCTCTTGTACTTCCCCGAAAAGGCCGAGCCCAGGCGGTCTTCGAGCAGGCTCGAGCTGCGCACGATGAGAGGCACATCCCCGAAATCGTCCAGGGCCATGGTGAGCCCCCTGACGATCTCCTGGGGAAAATGGGAATTTTTGAAAACCTCGACGATGTGCGGGTACTCCTGTCGCACCTCGTCCATCTCTTTGTATTTTTGCTCGTAGACGTCCTCGATGTTGTTGTGATGTAAAAAGTCGATGAGGCCGTCCGACGGGATGTACCAAGTTTTCGGCGTCTTGACCTCGCCGATCTCCGGGCGGTCTGCCTTGGCCCACAAAAGAGCCCGGTCGGCCAAGAAGAGCCCCGCGCTCTTACCACCGAGCTTTCCGTGGCTGCCCGAGTGGTGGATCACCTTGTCCATCAATCCGAAAAAGTCCTCGAGCTCCACGAACTTCTTTGCCAGGTTGATGTATTCGGGTTGATCGGTGAAGAACCTGCCGATGAGCGAGACCCGCACGTTCACTTTTGCCGGGTGGGACAGGTTGACGCCGGGCCCCAGGGAGAGGTGGCGAAAGCGATTGAGGCTGTCAAACACCTCGGTCAAGGGCGAGTGCACGTCCACCAAGGACTTGACCAAAAACATCGACTTGTCCTCGTGGATCCATTTTTGGATGAGCCCCAGGATCTCGTTGTCCGACAGGTGGGCCGCAGCCACCTCGAAGGTCTGGTCGGTCATCTCGGCCAGCCAGTGCTTCTGGGTGCGCCGACGGGGCGTGTTGACCTCGCCCACGAAGGGCTCGCCCTTCTCGGGACCGAAGCGCTGCATGAGAGGCCGCGCTTCTTTGATACCGTGCCACATCAGGTGGTTCATCATCTTGCGGGTCACGCGACCGAGCAGGTGGGGGTCGGTCTTGCGCAAAAGCTCCAAGGCGACCCGCCAGGGGCTGTGCTCGGGCCCCGGTAAAGCCGCCTGCTTGAGATCGGCGAACATCTGCCGCATCCGCTGGTGCAAGATGAAGTGCCCGAGCCGGTCGGCGACCGTTCGGATGAGCTGAATCTCCTCTTTGAGAAACGGGCCGTAGTCGGCCGAAGGTCTCTCCTCGGTGTAGGAGAAGCAGATCCCTCCGACGATGGCGTCTTGAACGACGATGTCGGTGCAGTGCGTCCAAGGCGTCTCTTCGTACCCTTCGGGTTGCACCGACCAATCGCTGTAAAAGATCTTGGCTTGACAGATCTCGGGGTACTGCAGCCCCGGCGGGATAGCATCTATCACGCCCTTGAACAGATCTTCGAGGGCGCGCTCGGGATCCCGCAGGAGCTCCTCGATGCTGTACAGACAGTTCAGCTCCTTGGCGCGCTCGCGCAGGGTCTCGATGAGATTGCTCGCCTGGGGCGCGGCGCCCGCTTCTGTGGGGGGAGCAGACCTTCTTTTGTCAGCCATGACGCAAGACCACTCCGCGCTGGCTGCGCCCGTCCACGCGCACCACGAGGGGTTCTTCCAGGCGCACGTGCCTGACGAGCTCGGTCGAAGAGACGTGAGCGCAACCTTCGAGCCAGGTCCAGTCGATCCGGCCGTCAGCCCCGTGGGGGACGGAGAAGTAGAGCACCTTGAAGCTCGTCACGTTGTGAAAGAAATGGGATCCCTGGCTGAGCTCCGGCGTCATGCCCGGCGTCGTGGCCTCGACGATGACCGCGGCCGAGGATATCTGGCTCCAGTTCACCGGAACGCCGCACCAAGGGTCCGAAGTCCCCCAGCGCCCGAAGCCGATGAGCAGGCTGGGTCTGCTCTCCTCGCGCAGCCGGGCATCGATCTCGGCCACCTCCCGAGCGATCTGCGGCGTCTTGGCGGGGTCGAAGGCTTCGGGTCGCACGTAGATGATATCCTGGATGTCGTTTCGCACCCCGTTTCCGAGCGCTCGTGAGGTCGAGGCCACCACATCGTCACCTTGGAGCTCTTCTTCTCCCACTTCGACGGCGGTCTCGTCCACAACCATGGGGCGCACTTGCAAAAAGCCCAGCCGCGCAGGCAGCGCCCGCTCCCGGTCCAGCACCATGGCCAGCTCGATCTCGACGCGTTTTTTCAGTCTGTCTTCGCACAGCTTCATGACCTTCTCGACGGCTTCGACCAAGGGGGCGCACCGCAGGTCCAAAAGCGGCGCAAAGGTCAAGACCCTCGGTCCCCGCACCGAGTCCCCCGGCACCATGCGGTCCCGGCCGGGATCGAAGGTCGAGCACAAAAACTTCAGCGTGTTGTCGTAGTCGGCGTCGGTCAGATCGCCCCGCACCAGGTACTCGGTCTCCCGCACCGGATCGTAGACCGGCGGTTTCCCCATGCCCACCGCCCAAAACCGGGTCTGGGTGTTCTTCATCATGTCGCCGATACCGTTGAACGGAGGCGGCGATTTGGGCCACTTCGGGCAATAGTGCCAGCTCACCTCGCCGTCCACGATGGCCTTTCCCAGCCCCAGCGCGAGCTCGACGATTCCATCCTCGGGGCGCGCGCCGCCGTACGGATAGAAGTTGTAGGAACGGGCCACCGCGCTCAAGGTGGGGTAGAAGCGGTTGCCCCTGCGCTCCCCTACGATTTCCTGGAGCAAAACCGCCATCTTCTCTTCGCGGTCCGAGGCACCGATGGCCTCTCGGTACGCCCGGGCCTGCCCGAAAAAGGTGGAGGCATACACGAACTTGATCGCCTCGACGAGCTTGCGAAAGCGTTCATCGGGCGAAGGAGCGTCGTTGGGGATCATTTTCGTGGCGTAGACCCCCGCAAAGGGGCGGTACATGGCGTCTTCGAGGACGCTCGAGGATCGGACCGCCAAGGGGGACTTCACCTCGTTCGACAGAGCCCGCAGATCGCCGACCAAGGCCGGGGGCAACGCGCATTTTTGCCATTCGTGGGCGATGCGTTCGTCCGTCATGCCCTCGAAGCGCGCGGTGTCGATTTCGTTGTGTGCGATAAAGGCGTCGAAGACATCCGTGGCGATGACGCAGAATCTCGGGATCTCCACGACGGTCTCCTCGAACGCACCGCGAAGCTCCTCCTCTATCGCCGCGGCCATCTCCAGCAAGCCCACGGCCTTGCCTCCCAGGCCACCGCGACCGATCTTGGTGAACCGCGTCTGAGGATCATAGAAGTTCCTAGCGAACGCCTTCGGTTCCATCATGTGCGCACCTCGCAAAAAAAAGTAAATAAATGGAACCCCCCGTACGAGCGGAGAATTCAGACCCAGCCGCGATCTCTGCAGGCCATGGCCACCCGGCTGACCGCGATGACATAAGCCGCGTCTCGCATGAAGAGCTTCTTTTGTCGAGCGAGATCGCTGACGGCGATAAAGGCCGCCGTCAATTTTTGGTCGAGCTTACCAAGCACTTCGTCTTTTTCCCAAAAGTAGTTCTGGTTGCACTGCACCTGTTCAAAATAGCTGCAGGTGACGCCCCCGGCGTTGGCGAGGAAGTCGGGTATCACGAAGATGTTCTTTCGGCGCAGCGAAGCGTCCGCCTCCGGCGTGGTGGGACCATTGGCGCCTTCGGCCAAAAGCCTCACTCTGCTCGACAGCCGCTCGATGTTGTCGCCGTTTATCTGATTCTCCAGGGCGCACGGCAAGAGGATATCCACATCCTGGGCGATCCACTCGTCCCCGGGCAGCACGTCGTAACCGAGCTGCCCGGCGCGGACCTTGTCGATGCCCCCGAAGCGATCGGT
>JAABTR010000673.1 GCA_011389755.1 Deltaproteobacteria bacterium
GCATGGGGGAAGTCGTCGACGTGGAAGAAAAGGACATCGACCCTTCGCCCGCGAACGCCGACCAGGTGGATGCGCGTTTCATGCGGGGCATCGTCAAGCTCGAAAACGATCTTTTGACGATTTTGTCGCTCGAACGCATCTTGGATTTTGCTGAAAAAGGTTGAAAAAGGACGTCTTGGGAGCGCAGGCATCTCTGATGCCGACAACACGATGAACCAGAAATCCATTGGCATCTTGGTGGTCGATGATACGGCGATTTACCGAAAAATCGTCTCGGAGGTGGTCCGCGCGATCCCCGGAACCAAGCTTTTGGGAACGGCCCATGACGGCCAGGCGGCTCTGACGAAGATAGAGAGGCTCGCTCCCGAGCTCGTCCTCCTCGACGTCGAGATGCCCGGCCTCGACGGTTTGGCGACTCTGGATCGCATCGCAAGTCAGTTCAAAGACACCGGGGTCGTGATGGTCAGCGGCGTCAGCGAGCGGGCCGCGGAGATTACCGTCAAGGCTCTCCAAGCCGGCGCCATCGACTTCGTGGCCAAACCCCAGACTCGGAGCCCCGCGGAAAGTCGAGATGAGCTCCTAGCGGCGTTGGGTCCGATCATCGACGCCTTTCGGAAAAGACACAGCCGGGGGTCCTCCGCGCCTACCGCCGCGGCCCGGTCGCAGCCCCACAAGCCCGAGCCTGGACCTCTCGGCCTTCAAAGAAGAGGTGCCGCGGTCCCCGACAGGATAGCGTTGGTGGCCATCGGCGTGTCGACCGGAGGTCCCGGCGTTTTGGCGAAGGTGGTTCCCGCGCTGCCCGGTGACGTTGAGGTGCCCATCCTCATCGTTCAGCACATGCCCCCGGGATTCACGCGTTCGTTGGCGGCTCAGCTCGATAAACGCTGCAGCTTGTCCGTCAAGGAGGCCGAAGACGGCGAGCTGCTCGAGCCGGGACGCGTGATCATCGCGCAGGGTGGAAGACACATGGTGGTGCGTCGCAAAGGGACCGGCCTGACCATCGGCATTACCGACGCCCCCCCGGTCAAGAGTTGTCGCCCTTCGGTGGACGTCTTGATGCGGTCCTTGGCTGGAATCACCTCGGCTCCGGTGCTGACAGTCACTCTCACGGGCATGGGTGACGACGGCGCCGACGGTCTGACGACACTCGCAAGACACGGCAGCTACAACCTCGTGCAGGAGCAATCCTCCTGTGTCGTGTTCGGGATGCCACGGGCAGTCATCGAGCGCGGCCTCGCCGATGAAATTCTTTCGCCTGCTAGCGTTGCACGTAGAATATCTGAAATCGCAAGGAAAAGAGACCGCCCGAAATGACGAGCCTGAGCATCAATCAAACCGATTTCGACAACATCCGCTCCTACATCGAGAGACAGTGCGGGATATCCATAGGAAATGATAAGAAATATCTCGTGGAGACCCGTTTGGCGCGTCTCGTGACCGAGCACGGGTGCCATTCGTTCTGCGATTTCTACAAAAAGGTGATCGGTTCGCGAAAGAGCGCTCTGCGAGACCAAATCGTGGACGCCATGACGACGAACGAGACCCTCTGGTTTCGAGACAGCTCACCGTGGGTCGCCCTCAAGGAGGCGATCCTCCCCGAGCTGGACAAAAGGGCGGCGCCTGCGTCCAAACCTTTTCGGATCTGGTCGGCCGCGTCGTCGACCGGCCAGGAACCCTATTCCATCGCCATGCTCATCGATGACTACTGCCTCAGCTCGCGAAACCGCAACCTGTCGCCCCGAAGTTTTGAGATTATCGCTTCGGATATCTCTGAGTCAGCTCTCTTGATCGCAAAATCCGGACGTTATGACCGGATATCCATGAGCCGAGGTCTGGTGGGGCCGTGGGGCCATTTTCGTCAGCGCTACTTCATCGAGGAGGGAGCGACTGCCCAGATAACTCCCGAGGTAAAATCCCGGGTCCAATTTAGGAAGTTCAATCTTCAAGACAGCTTCGCTGGGATGGGCAAATTCCACATCGTGTTTTTGCGCAATGTGGCCATCTACTTCAGCGACTCGTTCAAAAGGGCCCTGTTCGAGAAGGTGGCCGGGGTTTTGGATCCGGGTGGGTACTTCTTTTTGGGATCGGCCGAGACGGTCAGCGGATACTCTAATAGTTACGAACTATTGGAGCACGGCCGCGCCACTTTCTACCGCGTCAGGGCCTGAATCTCGAGGGAGCGAGAGTCGCTTAAAGCAAAAAAACGTTCCAGAAAATGATCCTTGACATACGCGGCTCGTTTTTGCCTGATAGGGCCGAAATCGTTCGGAACACCGAAATACGAAAGGCGCAAAGCAGATGATCCTCAGGAACTTCGACGAGCTCATCGGTGTGGCGAAGGTGAGAGGCCAAAGGGTGGTCGCGGTGGCGCGGGCCGACGATCCGACCGTGCTCGAGGGGCTCGAGTGCGCGGCCAACGAAGACCTCGTAGAGCCGATTTTATTCGGGAACAAGGATCGCATCCGCGAGATGATGGAGTCGCTTGGCATCGAGAGGGATTGGAGGGTGGAGAACTCCGGTGATGAGGACGACGTGTGCGCGCGCGCGGCCATCCGAGCCGTGAAAGAGGGTCGGGCCCAGCTCTTGATGAAGGGCCAGATGCACACGAGCGCGCTCTTCAAGGCCGTCTTGGACAAAGACGAGGGCCTGCCGCACGAAGGCATCTTGTCCCACATCGCCTTCGTCGAGATCGACCATTACCACAAGCTGTTCGCGGCCACCGACGGGGGCCTCAACGTGGCGCCGGATTACAAGCACAAGGTGGAGGTGGTCCGCAACGCGGTTCGAGCTTTCCACACCCTGGGGTACAAGCGCCCGAAGGTGGCGCTGTTGTCCTATGTCGAGAAGGTCAAGGCCAATGACCCCGAGACCACCGAGTGGGCGGACATCGCGTCCCGCGCCAAGGGCGGCGAGTTTGGAGAGGCCATCGTGGAAGGGCCTCTTGCCATGGATCTGTGCCTGAGCGAGGAGGCGAAGCGCATCAAGAACTGTGTCAGCGAGGTGGCCGCCGACGCCGACGTCATCGTCTCTCCGAACATCACCACATGCAACGCCAGCACCAAGGCGCTGCTCCTCGCCGGTGGCCTGGCCGGCGGCGTCGTTGTGGGATCCAGCGTGCCCATCGTGGCGCTATCCCGGGGGGATTCTCCCCGAACGCGCCTGTGCTCCCTCGCCGTCGCCTCGGCGCTGCTCGGTTGAGCTTCAGCTCTCGACGACTGTCTGGGTCTCGCAGGAGGAGCGGGCCAGCTCGTCGACCAGCTCGTTATCCGGAACCCCGGCGTGTCCTTTGACTTTGCGCAGCTCCAGGTGGGCGAACCGGGATATCTCGTCGCGGATGCGCCGGATCAGGGCCTGGTTGGCCTTGGCTTTCCAGCCCAGGGTGAGCACTCCGATGGAGTAGGCGCTGTCGGTGTGGATGACCAGGGGAGCGCCTTTGTCCTGCACCAGCTCCAAGACCCGCAAAATCGCGGTGAGCTCGGCGATGTTGTTGGTACCCATCCCCAGGGGCTCTCCCTTTTGTATCCTCCGGCCGTCGGGGAAGGCCACACAGTAACCCAGGCCCGCGGGCCCGGGATTGCCGCTGCAGGCGCCGTCGGTGTAAGCGACGATGGCGCCTGCGGGGATGGACCTCGAAGCCTTGGCCTGGCGCGAAGACGCCGCCGAAGGGGGGGGCGAAGAAAGAGGCGCCCCGCCGGGGTCGCAGAGATTGGTCGGGTTTGGGTTGTACACGCGCTCGTCTTCGAGACGATACTTCATCGAGGCCCGACCACCGGCGAGCACGATCTTGCCGCCGGCGTCGACTTCGACAAAGACTTTTTTTCCTCTAAAGAGCATTTCCTTGTACGACATGTTGCAGCGAATTTAGTGGCATCGGCACGGGCGGTGCAATAGATAACTTGTTATATGCGATAAAGGACGAAACTTCGATCTTCGCTCAGCGCAGCCTAAAGACGAATCTCAACGCCTCTTAAAGGCGGCGAAAGGGTGTTTTGAAACAGCTCG
>JAABTR010000118.1 GCA_011389755.1 Deltaproteobacteria bacterium
CGCCCGCAGCGCTCGCATCGAAGTGTCGCTAAAGTCCATAGGGCACAGTATTTTTAGAATTTCGTACATTGTAACCTCCATCCACATTTCGTGTTCCCTTCAAAGAAAGCAATTGCCGTTCCAAAAGCTCGAGCCCCGAAGATCAGGGGCCGGCTGGGGCAGCCGCCGCATGAAAACCTCACGTAAATCCTGCCCAAAAGGACGCAGCTCTCACAATCCAGGACCCAGCCGTTCATGGACAGGGACGGCAACGAGGCAAAACCCGCAGCGCGGGCACTTGGAACGCACCTTGCTTTCTCAAATTTGCAAGCGCACCTTGCGAACGCAAAAGGAGAATCCCCCATGAGCGATAAAACGAGAGTTCGAGATATCATGACCCGCAAATTGGTGTCCGTCGACGCGGACGAATCGGTGAAAAACGTCGCCAAGCGCATGCTCGAAAGCGACAGCGTCCTTCTCCCTGTGATCAGCGAAGGGCGGGTCACCGGGACTGTGACTCCGCTCGACATCGTCGCCCGCGGGGTCTCCGAGGGGCTCGACCCCGAACAGACCCCAATACGGCAGGTGGCCTCTGTCGGGCTCGTCTTCTGCCGGGAGGACGACACCATCGAGGCCGCGGCGCTTGCCATGGAGGAATACCGAATCCGCCGCTTGGTCGTCATCAACGACAACCTGGAGGCCACAGGGCTCATCTCTTTGTCGGACATCGCGGGCCTCGAGGCCTACCACCACCTTGCCTGCACGGTGCTGTCCCACCTGGAGGAGCCCTCGCACCGGGGAGAGACCACCATCGGGCACTCCCACGGCGATGTGGGCTGAGCTCAGACCGGGCCTTCGTATGAGAACGCGTCCCCGAACAGCCTCGCCACCTGGGCGCCCGCCGGCGCACCCAGCACGGCGTCGCGGGGGCCGGCCTGCACCACCTGCCCTTGCTCCAAGACGATGATCCGAGCGGCCAAGCGCGTCAGGACGCTCAGGTCGTGCGTGACGAGGAGCACGGGGGTGCCCCGTTCGTTCGGTATCCTCTCCACCTCGGCCATGAGCCTCGCCTTGACCACTCTATCGAGGTGCACGAACGGTTCGTCCATCAACAAAAGCTCCGGCTCCCCCGCCAAAGCTCGCGCGATCGCCGCTCGACGGCGCTGGCCTCCGGACACGCGGCCTGGCATATAATCGGCAAGATGCCCGATGCCCAGATCCCGAAGAAGCGCTTCGGCTCGAGCTTCGCCATCGTGAGCCCGCCCGCAGCGCATGAGCGGATAGAGCACGTTCTGCCGAAGCGTCATGTGGGGAAAGAGCAACCCGTCTTGAAAGACGTATCCCACTTTGCGCAGTCGGGACGGCATGTCGATGCTCCTTTTTTCGGGTTCGCCTCGATACAAAACCCGCCGCCCCAGCCGAATCAGCCCCTCCACGGGCCTCGACAGCCCGGCGATGCACTCGAGGGTCTGGGTTTTACCGGCACCCGACCGACCGAAGATCACCGCGAGCTCGCTTTTCATCTCAAAGCGAACATCGAGGTCGAAATGGTCGAGCGGCTTGCGAATCTCCACCTCGAGCATCATCTCCTCCCCCGCTCGAACCGCCGCAGCAACAAAAGCGCCGCGACGCTCCAGCCCGTCAAGGCCAGCACGATACTTAAGGCGACATCGCCGTCACCGAGCTGTATCGCGTCGTAGAGCGCGATGGGCAGCGTGCGGGTCCTGCCCGGGATGCTCCCCGCGACCATCAAGGTGGCTCCGAATTCTCCCGTAGCCCTGGCCGCTCCGAGGAGGAGCCCCGCCGCGACGCCTCGGCGGGCGAGCGGCAAGGTCACATCGACGAAGACGCGCCACTCGCTCGCGCCGAGAGTCCGAGCCACGGACTCCAAGCGGGGATCCACTCCGGCAAACGCAGCGCGAGACGACATGACCATGAGCGGCAAGCCCACCGCGGTGGCTGCCACCGCCGCCCCGGCCGTCGTGAACAACAGCTCGATCCCCAGCCACTCCACGAGGGGGGACCCGGAGCCCAGCGCCACGAGCAAAAAATAGCCCAGCACGGTGGGCGGCAAAAACATCGGTATCAAAACTACAAGTTCAAGGACTTGCCCGAAGACCCCGCGAGCCTTCGCCAAGTACAGCGCGATGGGGACACCCAACAAAGCGATGGCACCCAGCGCCATGCCCACGACACGGAGACTCACGAGGAGCGGCTCTGTCATCGACGCCCCGTGTCGCCCTCAGGCTCGGCCGCGGCGAAACCGTTCGACCCAAGGAGCGCTTGCCCTTTGTCCGACATGAGATAGCGCACCAGCCTCGCGGCCCCCTCGGGGTTTTGCGCCGAAGCGGTGATACCCAGCATCTGGTTGAGGGGATCGTAGAGCCGCTCGGAGACGACGACGCGGGGATCTCGCTCGTCGAGCAAGGCGAGCGGGACGAAGGCCGCCTCCACGTTGCCGCTTCGCCAATACTGATAAACCTGTCCCACATTCTCGCCTATGACCACGCGATCCTCCACCGCGCCCCAGATACCAGCGCGGCGAAGCGCCTGCTCAGCCGCCGCGCCGAAAGGAGACAGCTCGGGGTTGGCCAGGCCTATCCTGCGAAACCTCGGTGTGGCCAGGCCCTCGATGTCCCGCCCCCGGAGCGAGGCGCCATGCGCGACCACCACCGCGAGCCGACCTCGGGCGTAAACGAGGGCCGTCTCATCGCGAACACGCTTTTTGGCCACGAGATCTTCGATGCGAGCCGTGTCTGCGCTCAACATGAGGTCGATGGGGGCGCCGGCCTCGACCTGAGCGGCGATGCGGCCGGACGACGCGAAGCTCACTTCCACCGCAACGCCGCTTCGGCGCTCGAAGGCGCCCAAAATCGCAGGCAGCGCCCTTTGCAAGCTCGCAGCGGCCGCCACCCGCACAGGCAGCACCTCGTTACAGCCGTCGCGCTGACCGCCACAAGCACCAAAGACCACCAGTGCCGCCAAAACGGCCGCGCCGATGTAAAAATGCTCTTTTGTCATGGCGGGGTTACATTACTCGAAACACAAAGCGCGCTCAACGCGCAATCTTTCAATTGCACAAAATCTGTCAATATCCGCTTATATTGATATCCGCTCAAAACATCCTTAGAAAAAGAGCGGGATTCCTCTGTTTTTTTGTAACAATTACGATATTATCCCGTTGATGGTATTCGTCGCCATCTGAAAAAATATTTTTTTGGGCTTCATTGAAAAGGAGCGGGCCATGACACAAAGCCGCTTGTTCCCCCAACAGACCTCCATGCCTCTGGCGCTGCTCGACACCACGGTCTGGAAGATGCTCCTTCCAGCGATGTCCCGCTCTTGGCCGACGCCGCCTTCTTACAACACCAGGGGCTACGTGGAGTTTCTGACGAGGGGGTACAACCGTCCGGGCTTCTTCAGTCACCCCGAGAGCTTTTTTGAGCTGCCTTTTAGGGCCCCAAAAGTCGAGGTTACCAAGGTCCGCGATCTGCCCGGCGGGGGCGAGGTCGTGGATCTGTGCTTCGAATCAAACTACGAACCTTTTTTTTCCGAGTATTCGGATCACGCCTCGCTGTATCCGGAGAACCAACAGGTGCGCGCGCGCTGGTACCGGTCTTCTGAGCCCCGAAAAACGATGATCGCCCTGCACGGCCTGGGATCGGGGCACTACCACTACGACAGCGCCACCTTTGACGCCATGCGGTGGTGGGAGGCCGGGCTCGACGTGGTCCTGCCCATCTTGCCGCATCACGGCTCGCGCCGCGCGGCCGGCGCGCCCAAGGGGGCCATGCTCTTTCCTTCCTCGGACCTGGTCCGGACCAACGAGAGCTTCCGCCAGGCCGTGTGGGATATCCGCAACCTCATCTTCTGGCTCGAACAGCATTTCGTGCCGTCCTTCGGTTTAATGGGGCTCAGCCTGGGGGGCTATGTCTCCGCGCTGCTCGCGAGTCTCTTAGATGGGCTCGAGTTCGTTTGGTTGCTCTGCCCGGCGGTGTCCATCTCCCACGTCATGTGGATGGACAAGCAGCGGAACCTGACTTTGCAGATCGCCGAGCGCTCCGGGGTCACCCGGGATCAGCTCGACGCGCTCTTCGCGGTGCACTCGCCGCTTTGGCGAAAGTGCCGGGTTCCACCGGGACGACGCCACATCATCCTGGCCGGCTCCGACCGCATCACCCCTGCCCAGCAGGCGTTACCGCTGTGGGACCACTGGGATCGCCCGGATCTCCACTGGATCCCGGGGAGCCACGTGGCACAGGTCGGCCGAGACCGCGTCTACGACGATCTGGAACGGTGGCTCAAAGACGCTGGAATCGCCCCGGGATCCCAGCGAACGAGGTTTTCGAGCCTGGTGCGGTATTTTTCCATGCCGTCTGTGCCCGGTCTCCAAATCAACGTGGGGGAGCTGGGCGCACAGACCGTGAGCCGGCTCATCAGGCGCTCCGAACCTCCAAAGGCTACAAAGGGGAAGGGGCTGGTAGGTTAGTCTTTGCGGGCTAGTCTTCCTGAATCTCTTCCTCGTCTTCCTCGGTGGGCTGGGAAGGATCGATAGGCTCACCCTGGTCGTCGAGCAAGGTGCCTTCCTCGAGCACGAGCTGAAGCTGTCCCTTCATGACCCGAAAGTCCACGCGGCGATTCTTGGCGTAGACCACCTGGCTCGCGCCGCCGGCGGCGATGGGCTGTTCCTCTCCGTGGGCGACCACGTGCAGCCGATCTTTGGGGACGCCCAGCCTGGCCAAGTAGTCGACCACCGCGTTGGCGCGTCTATTGGCCAACGCCAGGTTGTGCTCGGTGGTGCCCCGTTCGTCCGTGTGTCCATCGACGAAGAGCTCGATGTCGGGGTGCGCGTTCAGCTGGACGGCCGCGCTGTCGAGGGCCGCCCGAGCGTCCTCAACGAGCGTGTCGGAGTCGAGAGGGAAGTGCACCCTCTGGAGGGTGAGCAAGAGCTCTCTCATCTTGCCTTGGGCCACCTGAGTCGCTGACTGCTCCACCAAATCGCTCGGGTCCTGGGTCATCTGTCCGCTGTCGTCCGCCGCCGTCGCCACCGGTTTTTGGTTCTTGTTACACCCTGCGAGCCCCAGCGTAAGCGCCAATCCCATGACCATCATCGTCGTGTTGACTTTCATCTTGCCACTCCTTTTAGTCCCGTTTCAAAAAAACGCGGTCCGTTTAAGAACCTCGACTTTCTCGTTTGTTGTATTCAAGCGGTCTTTTTGTCCTGCGCAAGCTCTGATTTCCAAAAAAAACGAACGCCCACCGACACATCAACGTTTTATTTGTTCCGAAATAGACTCGGTCAAACGCACGGGAAAAGGCTCTGTGACGGCGCCAGTGTACAAGGTGCGGTGAGGAAACGGGATCTCGATGCCCTCTTTGTCGAAGGCGGCCTTGACCTGCTCGTGGACCGCGTTTTTGTAGTCGATAAAATTTTGCGTGGCCACCCAAGAAGAAAACTGCAGCTCGATGCCCGAATCACCGTAACCTACAAAAAACAACACCGGCTTGGGGTCGCTCAGGCAGAGGGGATTGTCGTTCGCCACCGCGAACAAAACCCTCCTGACCCGCGCGATATCCTCCTTGTAAGCCACCGATATCTTGACATCTATTCTGCGTATGGGGAAACGTGTCAGGTTCTTCACGTTGGTCTTGAGCACCGTCTCGTTGGGGACCCGAATCATTACGTTGTCGAAGGTGCGCAGCTTGACCGCGAGCATATCGATGGCGATCACCTCACCCATCAAGCCTTCGACGATGATGATCTCACCGACCTTGAAGGGCTTCTCGGTCATCAAAAACACCCCGCTGATGATGTTCGAGGCGGAGGTCTGAGAGGCGAACCCCAGCGCCACCGTCAAGACACCCGCCGCACCGAGCAGGACGCTCAGGTCCATCCCCAAAAGATGAAGGGACCAAGCCACCGTGGTGCCGATGACGGCGAAGGACACGAAGCGCTTGAGCATCAGATGGGGCTGGGATGTACTGGCCTTGGCCCACAGCCTCTTGCGTATCATCCGAGCGGCGAGCAAGCCGACAAAGAGCACGAGCGCCGCCTTGAGAGACTGCACCACGATCTCTTTGCTCATGAGCTCTTCGATAACTTTTAACATTCGATCCGTCACGATTCAGACTCCAAACTCTACTTTATTACTTTGCCTCATAGCTCCCACCCGCGAAACAACGACTGGAACGCCCGCATCGAGATACGATGGTCCAGTTTCTCCCGCGGGGAGCTCAAGGGCTCCCGGCCCCTCCCCGCTCGCCCTTCCTTGTTGTCAATGCTGAGCTCCACCACGTCGCCCGCGCCCATTTGCTTGAACATCACCGACTCGGTCACGATGCGGTCTCTTTTTGCGTCAAAAAAGACCGACAGGTGGCGAACGGGCAGCTTCACCCGATCGATCTGAAGCGTCGTCTCCGACCGATTCTTCACGACGATGGCCGTTATGGCTCGGTGGGGCCACAGGGGAACGTTCTGGATCATCGTGCGATAGGGCATCCGGCTCGCGTAACACAGCTCCCCTTCCATCGTGGTGGGTCCGAACCAGGAGTCCGACGGCCGAAAGAGGGGCAAATCCACCAGGACGTCCCGGCTCGGCCCGTGCACGATCTGCAACCAGAGCGGGACGCTGACGTAGATCGTCGCCTCCTGCCTGGCCGGAATCTTCAAGGGGTGCTCGGCCGTGGTGATCACCGGCCGGTCCGGCAGCATGGGCACCACGGTGAGCGCGCCGGTGCCCGCGGTGGACGCGATCCGATAGATCTCCTCGCAGGTGTCCCATTCGGGAGTCTCGCTTGGAAACGTTACCTCGTTGTGGGCATCGAAAGGGCCGCCGGGGGCCACGCGGCCGATCCGCCACTCGTCCTCGAGGTTCTGTATCCAAATCTCGGCCGGTCCGACGTGCAGACGCCCTGTCTGCAGTTCCTCGAGCGCGTACTCGCCCCACCAGCGCTGCATGAATCACCTCCTGCCCCGGCTTTTTTTCCGAGGAGAAGATGAATCTCTCAGGATCGTTGTTAGCTGACAAGAAACGAGATGAAAATTGATGACGACGGGATCACACTTTTGATAACTGTCTGGACGCGCGCGTCCGCTCATGGTTGGATCTTCCAATATGAAAAGAGACATGCCCTGCCGACCGCTTCAAGTTATCGCGCAAACCGAACCGATCGCGCGGTTCGCGCACGAAAGCTTCCACCTCCTCGATCGGGATTTGTCACAAGACGCGGTGTCTTCGCGAACCGAATGGAAAACGCACCGAGGAGAGCACTCGGGCAGCACCCTCGTTTGCGCGTCCTGCTCACACCCGATAACGAGCGAGGAGGCGCGCACCCACGTGGACGGAGCCAACCGCCACACGTTCGCGAATCCGGCCGGTCACGTCTTCACTATCGACTGCTTTGCAGTGGCTCCGGGGTGTCTCATCTTTGGAACCGAGACCGCTGAGTTCAGCTGGTTTTCGGGATACCGCTGGTCGTACGCCGTCTGCGCGATGTGCGCCTCGCACCTGGGATGGCAGTTTCGGGGCGAAAAGAGATCTTTCTTTGGACTGATCGCAGGTGCCCTAGTTGAAAAAGGCTCTCCCGAAAAATAGATTTCGAAGATGGAAGGGAACTGATGGCCGAAAAAAAATTCGATACAGAAGGTGAGGTCCTGACCGAGCACGACGCGTCTGTGCGCCGGCCCCGGCCCTACAACGTCATCATGCACAACGACAACTACACGACGATGGAGTTTGTGGTGATGGTGCTCGAACGGATTTTCCACCACCCCAAGATGAACGCCGTTCGGTTGATGGAGGAGGTCCACAACCGGGGCAAAGCCGTCGCGGGAACTTATAATTACGAAATATCCGAGACCAAGGCCGTCGAGACCATGGCGCTGGCGCGCCAAGAGGGATACCCCTTGCGATGCACGGTCGAACCGGCCTCATCGGAAAGCGAATAGAAAGCCACAACGATGCCTAACAACCACGCGCAATTCGCCATACAGGCGGCCATAAGGCAGGCCTACCACCGCAAACACGAGTACGTGACGGTGGAGCACCTTCTCTACGCTCTGCTGCACGATGCGGGCATCTCAAAGATCGTACGCGGCTGCAGCGCCGACCCGGAAGCCCTCCGGGGAGAGCTCGACGCCTACCTGGCCGCGGAGATACCCGAGCACGTCACCCAGGGCGACGAACACGACCCCAAACAAACCCTGGGCTTTCGGCGGGTCCTCGAGCGGGCTGTCTTGCAGGTTCACGCCAGCGACCGCTCCCACGTCAAAGACAGCGACGTCCTGGTCGCCATCCACGCGGAGCAGGAGTCCTACGCGTCGTACCTCCTACGCAAACACGGGATAAGCCGCATGGATCTGCTCGACGTCATCTCCCATGGGGGCGAGTCTCAGGACACAAACGCTTCGGCGTCAGAGCTGGAAGAGGCCGCCGAAGGGGGGCTCCGCCCAGGCGAGGATCCGCTCGAGAAGTTCTGCGTCGACCTGACCGAGATGGCCCGCCAAGGGCGCCTCGACCCTCTGGTGGGGCGCGAGCACGAAATGGAGCGCATCATGCAGGTCCTTTGCCGCCGCACCAAGAACAATCCGGTGCTCATCGGCGACTCCGGCGTCGGCAAGACCGCGATCGTCCAAGGGCTCGGCCAAAAGATCGCGGACGGAGCGGTCCCGCCGGTCCTCAAGGACGCCGAGCTCTTCGGGCTCGACTTGGGGGGGCTGCTCGCCGGCACGAAGTTCAGAGGCCAATTCGAAGAGCGCATGAAGGCGGTGATGAACGCGCTGGCAGAGAGACAAAAGCCGGTCCTGTTCATCGACGAGATCCACATGATCGCGGGAGCCGGCTCGGCCTCGGGGACCACCATGGACGTCTCAAACATGCTCAAACCGGTCCTACAAAGCGGGCAGCTGCGCTGCATCGGCGCCACCACCCACGAAGATTTCCGCCGCAGCCTGGAGCAGGACCGCGCCTTGGTGAGGCGTTTCCAGAAGATCGACATCCCCGCCTCCAGCGTGGCCGATACGATCGAGATCCTCCAAGGTCTCAAAAAGAGGTACGAAGAGTACCACCGCGTGACTTACACGCGTCCGGCCCTCGAAGAGGCCGCCGAGCTCTCGGATCGCTACATCACCGAGCGCCAGCTGCCCGACAAGGCCATCGATGTCATCGATGAGGCCGGAGCCCGAAACCAGATGCGAGAGCTCGACTCCCGCAAAATCGTCCTCGACCGCGAGGACATCGAAAACGTGGTCGCGAAGATCGCCCGCATCCCGGATCTCAACGTCACCGTCGACGAAGGCGAGAAGCTGGCAGAGCTGGACAGCGAAATGAAAAAGGTCGTCTTCGGCCAGGACGACGCCGTCGGATCGGTGGTCAGCGCCATCAAGCTCTCGAGGGCCGGGCTCGGCCACCCGGACCAACCCGTGGGCTCCTTCCTCTTCGTGGGCCCCACGGGGGTGGGCAAGACCGAGGTGGCGCGCCAGCTCGCCGCCATTTTGGGGATCTCCTTCCAGCGATTCGACATGAGCGAGTACATGGAGAAGCACACCGTCTCGAGGCTCATAGGCGCCCCTCCCGGCTACGTGGGCTACGACCAGGGCGGCCTGCTCACCGAAGCCATCCGCAAGAACCCGCACTGCGTCTTGCTGCTCGACGAAATCGAGAAGGCGCACGCCGATCTGTTCGACATCTTGCTCCAGGTGATGGATCACGCGACGCTCACCGACAACAACGGCAGACGAGCCGACTTCCACAACGTCATCCTCATCATGACGTCCAACGCCGGCAGCCGTGACCTCAGCAGGAAGAGCATCGGCTTCTCCCGCGGGATCGACGTCAGCAAGAGCAACAAGGAGGTGGAGCGGCTGTTTAGCCCCGAGTTTAGAAATCGCCTGACCGAGGTGGTCACCTTCGGCCCGCTGGCTCACGAGACGGCCGTGCGGATCGTCCACAAGTTCCTCGACCAGCTGCGGACCCAGCTCGCCGCCAAGAAGGTGGAGCTGGACGTCTCACCCGACGCGGTGATCAAGCTCGCGCGGGATGGGTTTGACGACTTTTTCGGTGCGCGACCGCTGGCGCGCCTCATCCAGCGCAAGGTCCGCCAACCCCTCGCAGAGGCGATGCTGTTCGGAACGCTCAAAAACGGCGGGAGAGTTCGACTCGGGGTCAGCGAAGAAGAGCTCTCGTTCCGATACGAGGCCGCCGCCTCGTCCGCGGAAAACTGAACCGAAAATCCCTCACATATTCCGTGGAGGCCGCGCCTTTTCTACTCGGCGTCCTCCAAGCGCGGCGGCTACCGTTTTGTTCGTTCGTCG
>JAABTR010000119.1 GCA_011389755.1 Deltaproteobacteria bacterium
GGACGCGCTCTTCGTCCCCTTGGGCGCTGACCATCAAGATGGGCAGATCCGTCAGCGCTGGTCGGCGTTTGATCTCGCGGACGGCCTCGATACCGTCCATCTGCGGCATGACCACGTCCATGAGCACCACACCAAAGCCCTCCTCCGGCGGCTCACACGCGGACGCGTTGCAAAGAATCTCGATGCCTTTTGAGGCGCTCTCGACGGCGACCACTTCACCGAAATCCCCCTGCCCTAAAAGAGCGGTCAGCGCCCGCCTAAAGGGCGGCGAGTCGTCGATGACCAGTATCTTCATCGCCCCTCTTGTTTCAGATTTTCCATCATAATTTGACATACTGTAAGTCTTGTGTCGCCCAGCTGCACAGGTTTTCATACCGGTCGTTTTGGGCGCGAAAAGACCGTCCGGTTGCGGCCGCTCTCCTTGGCGACGTACAGCGCCCGGTCAGCGGTGTCGACCAGCTCCTTTTCGTCGACAGGCAGCTCCCCAGTGACCGTGGAGCTGCCGATGCTGACCGTGAGGCGATCCGATATCTCAGACGTGGGATGAGGAATGTCGAGGCGCTGCACGTTATCGTGAATGCGTCCCGAGACGGCCCGCGCCCCCGATTCGCCCGTGGAGGGGAGCAAGACGGCGAACTCTTCACCGCCGAACCGCGCGATGATATCGTGAGCGCGCCCCACCGAGTCGCGCAGCGCCTCTGCCAAGCTGCGCAAGCACTGGTCGCCTTCGAGATGGCCGCGGGTGTCGTTGAAGGCCTTGAAATAGTCCACATCGACGATGAGCAAGGTGGCTTCGGTCCCGTGGCGCGCCGCCAAGCTGAGCGTCTTCTCCACGGCGTCATCGAAGTAGCGGCGGTTGTGGAGACCCGTGAGAGGATCGGTCACCGAGAGGCGATGGAGCTCGGCGTTGGCCCGAGCCAGAGACACGTTGAGCTCGGCCAGCTGGCGCTCGTGGGCCTTGCGCGCCTCCAGCGCCGCCCGCAGCCGCAGGGCGTTTCGGACGCGCGCTTTGAGCTCCAGTTTGCGCAGCGGTTTCCCGATATAGTCCATGGCACCGGCAAAGAAGGTCTCTTCGACGGCCTCTTCTTCGTCGTGGGTGCTCACGACGATGACCGGCACGTCCATCATGTTTGGGAGCCTCTTGAGCGCCTTGACCACCTCGATGCCGCTCATCTCGGGCATCAAGAGATCCACAATGACGAGCCCCACCGCAAGCTCCCCAGATCCCAGCGCGTCTAACGCCTGCCGCGGATTTTGAAACGAACGAACATGCGCGTGCCCAAAATGGCGCAGATGCGCTTCGAGGGCGCGCAGAAAAGCCGGCGAGTCGTCCACGATGACGATCTCTTCGTCTCGCGCGCTCCGAGCTGTCTTGTTCATCTTTCCCTTCCCTTTTTGACCTGGACGCGCCGAAGATAATCGGCGAGCTCTTCCGCGCTCGATCTCACCTCCTCGCCGTCACTGCGCTTTGCCCCCGCACCTATCTTTCGGCCCAGACTCGTGACCTTTTCGAACCCATAGGTCCCGCCTTCGCCCTTGATTCGATGGGCGATACCGCGGATATCGTCGAATTGTCCGTGGGTCGCGGCCGACCGAATCTGCATCAGATTCTCCTCCAGACTCTCCAAGTATTCGGACACGAAAGGAAAGAGCACGGGGTCGATCTCGACCATGTCGTCATCATCCCCCGGGGTGTCAGTCAAAGCGTGCGGTTCTCGAGGAGAACTCTGGGGCGACCCATCGCGCCCCTTGTCTCTGAGCATGTCTCCGAGCACCTCGAGAAAGGTCGCCTTCTTGATGGGCTTGGGCAGGTGCATGTCACACCCCGCCGCCAAGATCTCCTGAGTGTGCGCGCGAAAAGCATGGGCCGTCAGCGCGATGATGGGAGTGCGCTCGAGCTCGTTGTCGCGCTCGTACCTGCGGATCTCCCGCGTCGCGGCCAATCCATCCAGGCTCGGCATCTGCACATCCATCAAGACGAGGTCGTACGCGCGCTTTTTGAACAGCTCCACGGCGATGACCCCGTTGTCCGCGACGTCCAGTGTCATCTCGGTGCCGTCCAGGTAGGCTTGAACCACGCGCTGGTTGTTCACCGAATCCTCGGCCAGGAGGATCCGGGCCGGTGGCAAAAGCGACGCGGTCGGCGGCGTCGAGGCGCGGTCCGCGCGCCCCTTGATCGTCCTCTCCGAGACCATTCGGGCGACCGTCTCGAGGGGGGAATAGGTGACCGGACGGAGCACGACAGTCTTGCCCTCGAGGAGCCCGGGAGAGGGGCCGATCTCTTCCGAAGACAGCCCGCTGGAGATCACCGCGATCTCACTCTCCCCGGAGACCTTTTTAAAAAAGCTCTCCCAAAAGTTCTTCTGGGCGCTGCCGGGGAGCACCTCGTCCACGAGCACGAGGTCGAACTCGCCTTCGCTGCTCAAAGCCCCCATGAGCTCCTTGGCATCCCGAGAAATAGAGCTCGTCGCCCCCCACGCGTCAAAGAGCTCAGCGGCGATGATGACAGTGGGTTCGTCCGGCACGGCGATGAGGCACCGGGCTCCTTCGAGCATGCGATCGTCATCTATCGCGTAGCGCCTCTTTTCCCTGACCTGCCGAATCGTCAGCTCGAAAAAGAAGCAGCTTCCCTTGTCCATCTCGCTGTGGACGCCGATGTCGCCTCCCATTTGGCGGACCAGATCCCGGGAGATGGTCAGCCCCAGCCCAGACCCGCCGAATCGCCTGGTCGTGGTCGAGTCCACCTGTGTAAAGGCTCCGAAGACGCTCTCGATTTTGTCCTCGGGGATACCCACTCCCGTGTCGTGGACCTCGAACCGCACCCCCGTCCACGGCGCGGGCGCCGAAACGGGCGACTCTTCGACGCTGTCAACCGGTTGGGTGACCGGAGTCTCCGAGACGTCCAGACTCACGACCCCCTCGTGGGTGAACTTCACCGCATTGGACATCAGATTCACCAGCACCTGTCGCAAGCGCAGAGAATCTCCCAGAAGCGCCACAGGGGTCCCGGGCCGGATGTGCACGTTGAGCCCGATGGCTTTCTCCCTGGCCCGCGAAGACACGGTCTCGCACGCCTGTTCGACGATGTCGACCAGGTTGAAAGGGATCGACTCCAGCTCGAGGCGCCCCTCCTCCACCTTCGAGAGATCGATGACGTCGTTGATGAGCGCCATCAAGTGCTCGCTCGCGCCGCGAAATATGCGCACGTAAGAGCGCTGCTTCTCGCTCAGCTCCGAGTCGAACAAGGCGTCCGCCATGCCGATGATGGCGTTGAGAGGCGTGCGCAGCTCGTGGCTCACCGTGGACAAGAACCGGCTCTTGGCCTCAGACGCCTCCTCGGCCAGGGTCTTGGCCTCCTCGAGCTCACTCGCCCGCCGGGCCTGGTGGATCGAGACGGCATAAAGGGTCGCCAGGCGTTCGATAACCTTCAAGTCCCGAGCATCGTAATCGGAATCGGAGTCGCAAAGACCAATCTGCCCCACGAGCTCGCTGCCCACCACGGCGGGAACGGACAGGTAGCGCTCTTTGGGAAATTCCAGGCCGGGCTGCTCAGGAAGCTCGACGGTGTTTGAAAAAAAACCTCGCCTCGTGGCCAGGGCTGCGGCAAAAGGATCCCTGCCTCCGGCAAACCCCTTCTGCCTTGCCGCGAACACGTCTCCTGCCGTCGAGATCTGCCCCGACCTGTCCGTGTGGGCTCTCCACACATCCTCCCCGGTCTCCTTGTCTATCTCCGAAACGAAGCCGTGCCGACTCCTCGTCAGGGCGAGCGCCTCTTCGAGGATGATCTCGAAAATCCGATCGGAAAATCGCTCCACCGAGACGATGGCCTGCGCCACCCGCGCCACGCTTGAGTTGATGCGCGCCTCCCGAGCCAGGGCCGACTCCACGGCTCGCCTCTGGGTCACGTCGTGTACGATGGAGTAGAGCAGGTGTCTGCCGGAGACCGTTATCGGCCCGGAGTAGACCTCGACATCCCGAAGCTCCCCGGTTGCCAAGCGGTGCTGAAAATGGAAATGGGATTTGTCCTTGCCCTGCGCACGCCTCATCTCGCTCAAGATCCCCCGATTGGACTGCGTGTTCAGATCGGTGATTTGAAGCTTCCTAATATGGCCCTTGGTGTACCCATAGAATTCGCACGCGGCCGGGTTGGCGTCGACGATGCGGCCCGTGTCGGGATCGACGATGAGCATGACCGCGTGCTCGTTGTCAAAGATGCTCTTGTAGCGCGCTTCGCTCTCTGCGAGTGCTCTTTGGGCCTGCCTTCGCATCGTGATATCGACGAAATGCACGATGATCTGGACCGGACTTCCCTCCTCATCGCGCAACGCCGAGGCGCTCACCAGCCCCCAGACAGTGCGCCCGCTCTTGTGATGACAGCGCAGCTCGATTTGATAGATCGGCACGTCTCCTTCGAGCAAGGCCCGGTTGTGCTGTCTTAAAATCTCCCTTTCTTCCTCCTGGGCGATGACCTCGAAGGAGCGCCCCACCAGATCCGATTCCTCGTGCCCCATGATGCGACTCAAGGACGAATTCACCCTGACGATGGTTCCCTCGGCGGACGAGAGGAGCATCCCGTGGGGGGCCGTGTCGAACGCGCCGCGAAACAACGACTCGCTGTGACGCAGCTCCTCCTCTCGGATCTTCAGGACATTGACAGCCCTCTCCCACTCGGCGGTCCTGCGCCGGACGCGACTCTCCAGCTCGAGATTGAGCTTTTCGATCTTCTCCCGCGCTGCCTCCTGATCCGTGACGTCCATCATCGACACAATGGCCCGCAGGCGGTTGTCGCCTGAGACCGGCAACACCGACATCTTGACGTAGACCCTCAAAAGCCGCCCATCGAGGGTGCGGACCGCCGCTTGAGTCTCGAACACCTCTTGGCCCTTGGCCACGACCAGGATTTGCTCCAAGATGGCGTTCATCGTGCTGTCCACGATGGTTTTTTTTAGGTTTCCGAGCAGCTCCTCCCGGCTGCGCGCCCCGAGGAGGCGGACGGCTGTCTCGTTCACGTCCAGGACTCGAATCATCAAGGCGCACTCGCGCAGTCTCTTCGGATCTTCCGACAGATAGGCCCTCAGATCGCTGACGCCTCTTTGTGTCAGCCGCGCCAAACGGGCCCGCAGCGCCGAAAGATCCTGCTCCCACAGCGAGATCGGCGATCTGCGAAACAGCGCCTCGTAGCGCTCCTCTTCGGTGCGCCGAAGCTCTTGTATCTGTGCCACCAGGCGGCCTTTACCCGCCTTAGAGGAGATTGGCCTGTCCGATTTCCCTGGGCTCATTGTCCGGCCTTACCTCCCCTTTTTTCACACATCAAAAGGTCCGCATCACGAAACTCGGTGAAGTGACAAAATTCCCTTATCGACTTGAATTTAACTAGCCTTGGTGCCTGGGCAATGGCCTTAGAAAAGTCGGTCCTTGGGCTCACCCGCTTGTCAAACCGCC
>JAABTR010000120.1 GCA_011389755.1 Deltaproteobacteria bacterium
GCCATAGAAAAATCTAAAAAGGCCGTCTTTATCGCGTTCAAAAGGAGAGGTCTTCGATGTCCACCTCGGATCCCCTCGAGCCCCCCCCCGGGAAAAAGAGCGAATCGTCTCTGGACGCTCACCCGAACATCGAAACCCTCGGCGCACAGCTCCTCGAGTTCTTCCGCGACGCCATTATCGTCAGCGCGTCCCCTTCGGGGCCTATCGATTGCAATCAGGCCGCCTTGGAGATGTTCGGCTTCGACACTAAAGACGAACTTTTGTCTTCTCCCATGGAGGCGCTGTCCCCCACCTCTCAACCGGACGGGCGCGTGTCGGCCGAGGCCCTTGCGCTTTACAAGCAAAGAGCCTCTCGCGAAGGCTCTGTGCAGTTCGACTGGGTGCACAGGCGCAAAGACGAGAGCCTGTTCGACGCGGAGATCTCGCTGCGCGTCAACACGCTGGGGGACGGGTTCGTGGAGATGGCCGCCATCAGAGACGTGAGCGCCCAAAAGAAAAGCGCGCAAGCCCTGCGGCGCAGCGAGCAAAAACACAAGACCATCTTCGAGTCGGCGTACGACCCGACATTCTTGTATGATTTCAGAGCCGACAAGGTGATCGATGTCAACCAGAAGGCCTGCGATCTGACCGGCTATTCCCGCCAAGAGCTGATCGAGAAGGGCGCCGACCTCTTTTTTTGGACGACCCCCCCCCACACCGTCGAGCAGGGGCGAAAGATCGCCAAGAAAACCCGGACCCAGGGCCCGCAGGTCTTCGAGTGGCGCGTCCGCCACAGATCCGGGCGGGATTTCTGGACCGAGCTGAGCGCCAAACGCATCGAGCTCGAGGACGGCGACTACATCCTCGTGGTGGTGCGAGACATCGATAGCCAAAAGAAGCTCCTACACGCGCTCGCCGAGGCCAAGGAAAACGCCGACATGGCCAGCCGCTCCAAGAGCGCGTTCCTAGCCAACATCAGCCACGAGATCCGCACGCCCATGAACGCCATCATGGGCATCACGCACCTTCTGTCTCAGACCCCTTTGAAACCCAAGCAAATAGAGTACCTGCGCCTCATCGAGAACGCCTCGAACAATCTGTCGATGTTGATAAACGACATCCTGGACTTCTCCCAGATAGACACCGGCAGCATCGAGCTCGAGGACACGGACATCGACCTCGAGTCCCTCTTCGGGAATCTCGTGCCGCTGTCGAGAAGAGCACAGGACAAGAACCTGGAGCTGGTCTTCGACATCGCGCCGAACCTGCCGCGATTCGTAAGAGGCGACCCGTTGCGGCTCGGTCAAATACTCTCGAATCTGGTGGGAAACGCCATCAAGTTCACGGAGCGCGGGCACATCATCGTGAACGCCGACCTGATCGCGCGGGGCGCAGACTCGGTCTCGATCCGCTTTCGGGTCACCGACAGCGGCATCGGCATCCCGCGAGAAAAACTATCGACCATATTTCAGCCTTTCACCCAGGCGGACAGCTCCACCACACGGCATTACGGCGGCAGCGGGTTGGGGCTGAGCATTTGCAAGAAGCTGGTCGAAAAAATGGGCGGCCGGCTCACAGCCAGCAGTGAAAAGGGCAAGGGGTCGACCTTCGAGCTGACCGTCGAGCTCGGAACCACGGGCCCGCCCTCCTCTCCCGGAAAAAGCTTCTCGGGCTGCATTGCGGCTGTCGTCGTCGCAAACACTCCCACCCGTCAGGCGCTCATCCGCACGCTGTCGGCCCATTTTGACGACGTGATCGCCGCCGAGAGCGTCGCGCTCGTCTCGGCCCGCCTCGAGGCGTCCACCTCCCCGATCCGGGTGGTGATCTTCGACGACGAAACAGCGACCCTCTCCGCCCAGGCCGCTGCAAAGATTTTCGACAAGAAGCTGGGCTTTGGGCTCCGCCCGACCCTGCTGCACCTCGTATCCAGGGCTCAAAGCCAGAGCGGCCGCTGCTGCTTTGCCGACAGCCACGCTACCAAGCCGTTTCTCCCTGCGAAGCTCATTGAACGCATCATCAAAGCCACAGGCGATGGAGAATTCGATTCCCCCGAGACCCCCCAGACCTCGAAAAAAGACAAAGCCAAGGGGCTGCGAGGGGTCCGGGTTTTGGTGGTGGAAGACAGCGAGACCAACCGGCAGGTCGCCAAAGAGATCTTGAGCGCCGCCGGGATCACGCTCCGCAGCGCGAACGACGGTCAACGCGCCTTGGACATCCTACGGGAGGACAAAGCGGGCTTTGACGCCGTCTTGATGGATGTCCAGATGCCGGTCATGGACGGACACAGAGCCACCCGCGCCATCCGGGCTCAGCTGGGGATGACCGATCTCCCGATCATCGCCATGACGGCCGATGCCTCAGCGTCGGCCCGGCAAAGCTGCCTGGCGTCTGGAATGAACGACTACGTCTCCAAGCCCATACGCGTCGAGAACCTGTACGATGTCCTCAGGCGCCACGTAGGCGAGCATATGGACGGCTCGGGACCGTACTTAAGAGCCGACAAGGGGCTCGAGCAAGCCGGCGGAAGGACGGAGCTGTACATCGAGCTCGTCGAAGACTTCATCGGGGAATACGGCCGATTCGGGGAGCGGATCAGCGAGGTGCTGGATGCGAAAGACGCCCCGGAGGCGAAGAGATTGACCCACAAGCTCAAAGGGAGCGCCGGAGCCATCGGGGCCTTTGCCCTCGCCGAGGCCACCACCGCGCTGGACAAGGCTCTATCGCACGCACACGAAAACGCAGACCGGGGAGCCCGCGCGGCGCTGGGGCACCTGGCAGTGGTCCTCCACGGCACCGTCCGAGAAGCCCGCGGGGCCCTAAATACGCTTCGAAGAAGAGGAAGCCAAGGCCCCTATGAAGACCCCGGCTGCGCCATCGAGGTCGAGAAGCTGCTCGACGAGCTGTCCGCTCATATCGAGGACAAC
>JAABTR010000674.1 GCA_011389755.1 Deltaproteobacteria bacterium
GGTGGATGTGTCTTCTTTGCTGGCATAGGTTCAGTTTAGAAACAACGTCCCCTAATTCCCTCTATTGGCATCTCCGTCGATCTCCCCACCCCGCGACGGCAGGACACTTGAGCAACGTAGCCATGGTACTTTCCGAACTGGTCGACCAACTGAAAGACCAGGCCCTCGTCAAGATCGCGCCGCTCGTTCGTCTGCCGGACGTCCAGCGGCTCGGGTATCTCCTCGATGCAATCGACGAGAGCAGGGTCGCTGACCCGCTCTTCGGGTGGCTGCAGGCGCGAAGACCACGGCTCGTGCCGCTTCAACTAGGAGAACCCGCGAAGGGCGATGCCGACAATCGTTGGCTCGTCCAACCCAACGTAGAACTGGAGCTGGACCTGTGATCCCGCGTGCAAACATCACCGCGTGGCGCGCCCAGGCGCCGTGGCCTTCGAATGAACAGGTCGAACAGGATCTCGTGCGCTTTCCGACGAAGATCTGAAAAACACCGGCGCGATCAGGTGAATCGCCGAGTCGATCGGCGCCCAGCACTACTGGCAAATCCGAAACCCGAGCTCCATCTACGAAGCCCCATTTTCCGACAATCCATGCGTGGGGATCGTCTGGAACCAGAAAGTCGATTTTGCCCTATGGTTCGATCCAGGCCCTTTCAAAGAGCGCATTTGCGGCATTCAAATCATCCCGGTCACACCCGCGACCGAAGAGCTTATCAATAAAAATATCGCAACCGGCCTGCCTCACCTTGCGCAGCGAAAACCGAGGTAGTCCTCGCCAATAGTCGGCATGTCTGTGCTGCGATTGGAAGCCCGCATCCCACCGACAAGGTTGTAATAAGCGCCGCCCCTCCGGACTTTCACCGTGCCGGATGGATCCACCCAGGCTGTTCCATCGAGCGGGGCACCGGTGTAATTCGAATGGTACCAGTCCTGCACCCACTCCCAGACATTGCCAGCCATATCGCACAGCCCATGAGTGGTGTTTCCCTCCGGTCTAGAGCAAGCCGGCCATGTATGGTCAATTCCACAGCCGTCTCCGCCGTCATCCATGATCGCGTAGGAACACGTTGGTCTTGCATTGCCCCACGGAAATTCGTCCTCTGCGTCCCCGTTGCTCGCCGCGTACTCCCACTCCGCCTCGCTGGGCAACCGACCGCCGGCCCACGTGCAAAAATCCTCTGCCTGGTACCAGGTCACATTGTTGATGGGATAATTCTCCCGATCTGCGATCCCCCAATTCCCGCCATTCTCCTTGCTTGGCGGCTGCGTGCACGCCTCGGCCTGCACACACTGCCGATACTGGGCCACCGTCACCTCGGTCTCCAGCATTTCGTACGTCTGGACCTCTACCCTGTGGACAGGTCTCTCGTCCTCGTCTTCAGTAGCCGCTCCCATCTCGAAGGTCCCGCCGCAGATCGTCACCCAGGTCAGGCCTGCCCCAACCTCGGCCTTCGCGCCGTCGTCACAACCGGGGTCTGTATTCCCAGGGGCACTGGTATCTGTAGGGGGTTGTGTATCGGAGGCAGAATCGACGTTCTTCAACGAGTAATCGTAGACACAACCCGACAAACTCGTTGATAGACACAGTCCGAGCAAGCATCGAAAGGTCCAGATTGCTCGCCGTTTCGTCGTGAAACGAGAAATACGACTCGTTTCTTCTATTTTGATTTTCTCGTGCATGAAATGAATTTATACAAGTTAGATGTGCTCCTCCACAAATTCCATGGCGTACTCGAGGATCTTTTCTCGCTCCATCTCGTTGAAGAGCTCGTGATATGCCCCCGGCCAGACTTTCAGCTCGCATCCCCCCGCCGATCTTTTCTCGAGCTCTTCGCAAAATTCGTTCAAGGTGTCGCAACCTTCCGCTTTCCGATTCTTTGAGGTGCTGTATGACACGGCCCAAACGTAACGAGCCCGTTGTCATGCAAACATGGTGCAGTTAGCCGGGGCTGTCTAGGCGAGGACCTCGAGGCATGATCGGACTTCTATCATCACTCTATGAAACTTGCTTTTGCGCTGCGGATATCGAGCTATACTGCCACAGCGTGAACCTGTACCGAAAGCTTTGGCCATATCAGATCGGCGGGGCCAGCGACCTCGCGAACCCTTGCGGGGTCATTTTTTTCTTCGCCGTCTCGTTGAGCTTGGTGGCCCCGGTGCGGTCACAGCAGCTGCTCGATGACAATGAATTCAACATTGACATCGTTGACGGCCCCATCTTCGGCTCCAATCGCGTGGTCAGCATGGGAGGTGCGTTCACCGCGCTGGCCACGAGTATCGACGGGGCAGCCTGGAACCCGGCCTCGTATGGATCACGCACTTTGTGGGAGATGAATTGGTTCGAGTGGGACGTATCGGCGGGCCTCATGATGGCAGGCCTCCTCGGTAGAAACGACTTATTCAACAACGGAAAAGGCGAGCGGATCGGCGCAGAGGATTTCTTCTTCTACGACACGGGGCTCAGGCTGCAGTTTGCCCATCTCGGTGTCGGCGGTCTCTTTCGGGGCCAAACCTTCATCGTAAAAACCCAAGACAACACCGTGAACATCGACAAAGGAAACGTCCAGTTCGGGGGGGCCTGGATGTTCCTCGACGGAGAGCTCGTGGTCGGCGTCGGCGCTCGTTCCCTAGTCATGTCGGTGAGGCTCCCTGAGGCTGGGCGAACCCTCGTTCGTTTTCAAGGAACGGGCGTGGAGGTCGGCGCTGTCTGGCGACCGGAGAAGTGGCCTATTCGGCTGGGCGCGTCTGGGCGGACGCCTGTCGTGTCGCGGCAGGTAGCCGAGGACGAAACCGAGGTCACGGATCCGGCCGATCAGATCGAGGGCTTTGTTTTGCCCAACCGGCTGAACATGCCCTGGGAGGCCCAGCTTGGGTTCGCGCTGCAGCTGGGAGAGCGTCCTATCAACCTGCAGTGGCACGTGCCCCCAAATCCCGCTGATAGGTTGATACCGCAAATGAAGGCCCGGTGGTGTGACAGAGAAAAGGAGCAAGTCCGCAAAGAGGCCGCCGAATCGGGGCTGGACGATGCGGTCGTGGGAGAGTGCCCCCGGCTCCAGCGCAGACCGCAAAGCCGTGATTGGTGGAGGGACGAAGAACAGCGCCGACAACGTGAGGAAGAAAGCGTCGATGAGCAGGTGGAAAAGGAGCGGGACCAGGCAAGAGACGGTGAGAGGCGCCGTTACGAGGAACTCCCCCGGCACTACTGGCTGATCTCGGTCGATCTCATGCTCGTCGGCCCAACCCTCAACGGCATCGGCTTGGACGCCTTCCTCGACGGGGAGATGCGTCCTTCGGGGGAGGTCATTTCCTTTTCCGTGCGGTTGGGCACCGAGGTGGAGCCTTGGGCCAACCGCCTCAAGCTGCGCGCAGGCGGCTACGTTGAACCCTCCAGAAACACAGGTGTACAACCGCGTATCCACGGGACTTGTGGTTTCGATGTGCGGCTTTTTACCTGGGACCTGTTCGGCCTGGTGAGCCCTTTTTCGATCCGCGCCGGAGCTATGATCGACTTGGCACAGCGCTACATCAACTGGGGCGTCGGTATCGGCATGTGGCACTAGAGACTTCCTCGATAACTCGTGAAGACGGGCCTTCCAAATATTTTGGGAAAAACGGCCTTCCCGCGAGTCCCCAAGTGCCCGACTCCTGGAAGTAGAGAATCCTGCGCCCGAGTCGTCTCTACTTAGATTCAACCCGAAGGACTATCCCTTGCGACGATAGGTTTTGGACCCCGGCCGGGTTGTCCGGCAGATACGACTCAAGACCGACCATCCCCTTGTAACGATTGAGAAGGAGTGCCACTTGCACCTGTTTATTGATGCGTACGTTCGCAGGAGAGTTCTTGCACCCATTGTGCCCCGCATCGAAATACACGAGGGAACTCGGTGAAGGGGCACCTCGGTAAAAATGAATCGAGTTGTGATGGCGATCGGGGTTCATCCACGGATCTCTCGGAGATCCGAGAATGAGGGTCTCTGCTTGTATCAAATGT
>JAABTR010000675.1 GCA_011389755.1 Deltaproteobacteria bacterium
ACTATCTCTCCGCAGATTCGCTCAGGTACATGCAGGTCGAAGAGTTCGATCAGGTGGTGGAGAGGCCCAAGGACTACTGCTTTGCTTGCTTTGATTTGGACTACGTCTACCCACCCGACCAATTCGGGGCCAAGAGCAACGATCCCGACGCCGGCGCCTAGGCTTTTAGTGCGTGCTTCGAGAGTACCGTGAGAGGCGATTTTGTCACCTGTCTTCATTGCGGCTGAGACGAGACAGATAAAAGAAGCGTTCGCCGAAAAAAAACGGCTTTGGGGTTCAACAGGTATCGATCTTTCCGCTGGAATGGTGTTAAAGTACCCGTGCAGGTTGACGCTCGGCGGTGTTTTAGAGCCGAGCACCACCGGCGGTGGATGAAACAGCGGCCCTCCCATCGAGTCGGATGGCTGCTCTCAGTCTATTTAAATGAGTCTCAAGATGTGTCGGTCTTGGCCTGAGGCGGTCCCTCAGGCTGGAACATGAGGAAGTTGAAGCAGATATGAGGAAACTGGATCCAGAAGCGACACAAGAGTTGTACGACGCCTTGACCGAAAGAAGCTCTCGGAGCTTTGACGGGTACGAGTCTCACCGGTCCATCTCGCACTTGGAGATACCGGGTGATTTGGCGTTTTTCGTAGACGACCTGGTTGAAATGGCGAACAAAAAAATGAAACAACCTTCGCAGGAGACATTGGCTGAGATCCTTGATCGCGGCATCGTCTCTTGGTACACGTCGTTGTCAGCCGAAGAATGCCGGAAGCTGGGATTGCCCGAATCGCTGATTCCCAGCCCGTTGGAACGAGCCGATGGGCAAGAAGAAAGCGCCGCCCCCAACCAGTTGGAGCAAGAGGTGCTCGAGCACAAGAAAAAGCTGACCGAGCTCGAGGCGGTGATCGCTCAAATGCGCAAAGAGCAGAAGGTAGAGCGCGAGAAGATCGCCAATCAGAAAACCGAGCTGCAGAGACTGCGCAGCGAGCTCGAGGCGTTCCCCGGGAGCGGAGGACAACCCGCGTTCGGGCAGCCCTACAATCCCTACACTCCCCTGACCTCCCACGTGGTTATGAGAAAACAACAAAACGGTCGCGGCAATAGGAACAACAAGGCGGCCGGAAGGCGCTGAGTCTAGTTCGCTGGGGGTCGGACGGGGAGGTCCGCGGGATCGGGCAGAACCGACTCGAGGCGGTTGCACATTTCTCGGAATTGGACGTCGGCGCCTTGGCGTTTGAGGTGCCTTTTGAGCTCCCTGCGGCCGCGCATGGCGGTGGCCAGGACATTGCGGCCTGTGGGGTCGAGCTCGGTGAGGCCCAGGGCAGAAGGTTTGGAATAGACCTTGTCGATCAGCGCGACGCAGTGATTGCGCCAGGCGGTGACCTCTTGGCTCGTAAGCGCCTTGTTGGAACGCTGATCGACGCGGTTCATCGCCAAGCGCCAGGGGTGATAGCGCTGGAGATCGATCCCCCGCTTGGCGATGACGGCGCTGAGCTCGTTGGACAGCAGCGTCGGCACGAGGCGTTTTGCGAGGAATTCTCCGTGTTCTCGGAACCGGAAGGCGGAGAGATCCTTCCACACCACGCGGATGTCCGGCCGGTCCATGAGCAGCTTTTGGTCGTAGCGAGCCTCCCAATAAAGATGCCCGACCCGCGCCTTCGAGTGTCTGACGACCTGCCTGGGGACGAAAAAGTTGTGGGCCACCACGTCCGCGGCCAGATGACTGAGGTATCCCAGCATGAAAGCTTCTGTCTGCTCGTCGGTGTCTCGGGCCTCCATGAGAAGCCGATAAGCCACAGACCAGCTGTGGCAATGGGTGACGTCCCGCGCGAGATTTTTGGCGATCACATGGTCGGGCGCCAGGCTCCCGTGAAGAAAATCCAGAGGGAAACGGCGGATGAGGGAGTGGATCGCCGGTGTCGCGGCGGCGCTCGCGGTGAGCACCTCCAAGGCGAAGTCCAGGTGGGCGACCGGTCCCCACGCAAAGGCGTCACTCGGTGTCAGCAAGATGGCGAGCGCGGCGAGAGCTGCTGAGATGATGAGGGAAGTGGTTTTAAAAAACGAGCAACACAACATGTCATCCAGTTTAACCGATAAAAACGCAGAGGAAAGCGATGGACCCACAAGTTCGAAAAAATGTTGTTTGACCAGACGAAATATCGCCTTTTTGGACTAAAATCCGTTGGGTGTTCGGCTCGGGGGCGACCGGTTTTCAGGGGACGTGGGCGATGATGAAGGCGCCGATGCCATCGATGGCGCGGACGCTCTCGGGGACCTTGGGGGCGAACGCCTGCCAGACGTGCCACATGCCCTGCCAGACTTCAAGACGCACCAAGACGCCGTTCGCCGATGCGCGCTCGGCCAGGCGGGTCGCGTCAGATAAAAGGATCTCCTTGTCCCCCACTTGGATGAGAAGGGGCGGCAGGCCCGTGAAGTCGCCGTAGACCGGTGAGATGGTCGGTGAGGTCGCGTCGCCGGATCCCGCGTAGTGTCGCGCCATCGGTTGCAAGAAGTCGTCCCATTTCAGAATGGGATCTCGTTTCTCATGACTCGAGAGGGTCGCGCCCCCTCCGGCGAGATCCGTCCACGGCGACATGACGGCCGCGGCCGCGGGCAGCGGCTTTTTTTCTTTGGAGAGCGCCAAGAGGGTGGCCAGCGTCAGGCCTCCGCCGGCGGAATCTCCGACGATGGCCGTCCTCTTCGGGGGACAGCCTTGGCCAGCCATCCAGGCGTAGGCTGCCTTGGCGTCTTCGAGGGCCGCCGGGTGGGGGTGCTCGGGGGCGAGCCGGTAGTCCACGGCCAAAACCCGTGCCCGCGCGGACCGGGCGATGAGCGCGATGAGACGCTTGTGGGTCTCTACGGAGCCCGAGGTATACGCGCCTCCGTGGAGGTAGAGCACGCAGCGACTGTCGTCGGTTTGCTTGGCGCGAAACCAGACCGACGGCACCGGCGCGCCCGAGGCGGTCTCACGGGAGGTCCCGGCCGGAAGACGCGCCTTTTTCGCCTGCTTTGCCTGGAGCGCGCGCTGGGTCTCGAGGTCGATGACCGCCGTTTTTTGCGATTTTCTTTCTAAATTTTCAAGGACACGGGCTCCCACCGCGGTCGGCCCCGAGATGGTGACCCGCTGGAGTCTGGTCTTGTCGATAGGCCGCGCCTGCCGACTCGCCGCGCCTTGTTGGTCCTTGCCGCTTTGGGGCTTGGACGCAGGCGCATGCGTGGCCGCGGGTCTGGCCTGCTCGGCGGTCTGGGCAGGGGGGCCGATGTGGATGTTGCATCCCCACACGACGATGAAAAAGACAGCCAGCCCGGTGGGCAAGAGGACAAACCATAGGCGTTTCATTGTCTGTTGCTCCTCGTGCGGCCGAAATCGCACCTTTTTGGTGACGCTCCAAGCGAGGGCTGGGCCGCAAACGTCGTTTGCAAGTATAAGCGCAAGTCGCTCATTGTCGAAACGCGCGAATGGCAGCGGCCACACGCCCGGATGGCCCAGGTGTGTTCGGGGGAGCCTTGATACTTGGTTTGAGCGTCACTACCTGTGTGTTTTGAGTGGCTTGTGTTTCGAAAACACTCGAATACAGGAGGTCGACCATGGCAAAAATAGGCCTGTTTTATGGGACAACCGGAGGCACGACCAAGGAAGTGGCCGAACAGATACAGACCCAGCTCGGTCGGGACCGGGTCGAGATCTTCGATGTCACCGAGGTGGAGCCGGATGCCGTCGACAGGTACTCCGCGCTCATCTTCGGAGCTGCCACCATGGGGGTCGGAGATCTGGATGACATGTGGGACGAGTGGCTGCCGGGCCTGGCCGCCAGAGATCTCGCGGGCAAGACGGTGGCGCTGTTCGGTCTCGGCGACCAGGACGCGTACCCCGATAGTTTCGTCGACGCCATGGGCGACATCTACGACGCGGTCGTCAAAGCCGGAGCGACCGTGGTGGGGCGTTGGCCCACTACGGGGTACGATTTCGAGGCCTCACGGGCCCACAGAGAGG
>JAABTR010000676.1 GCA_011389755.1 Deltaproteobacteria bacterium
GATTGGCTCTTCGGTCCCAGTCACGGCGAGACCTGGGCGGGCGGTCACGCATCCGCGGCGGGGACAAAATCGGACATCTGCGCGTCGTGTCACACTGAAAAACAGTGCCAAGACTGCCACACCGGGGCGGTGCGACCGCGGAACGTGCATCCGGCTGACTGGACGCGCATGCACGGGGTGAGCACCCGCATCGACAACCCCCGCTGCCTCGGTTGCCACAAGACGCAGTCGTTTTGCATCACCTGCCACAGGCGGGCGGGCGTCGCCCCGGACAGCCCGGCAGGCGCCTTGACCCCGGGAGGGCCGGGGCGTTTTCACAAAGGGATGACGACCCGTCAGATTTGTCGCAGGGCCAAGCGAAATATCTCGGGGTGTGTCTCGTGCCACACCGAGAGCTCCTGCACGAGCTGCCACGCCTTTTTGAACCCGCACCCCCTCGGCTGGCGTCACAAGTGTGGCCACTTGGCGCGGAAGAACCCGAAATCATGTGAAAAATGTCATGCCGGCTCCATCATTAATCGATGCAATTGAGGATGAGGAGAGCGAACCAAGTGATAAATCTTGCCCTAAGCCGCTCGACTTTATATAAAGAGCCCAGTACCGATGGCATGATGATGTAGAAAATAAAAAAAGGGGCATCGAGCAAGTTGGGAGGCGACCGTTGAACGAACTGGCTCAATATCTGATCGAGAACATTATTTTTGATTTTGAAGGTGAAGTGACCACAGACTCGATCCGGGGTCTTTTGCGTCAAGATAATTCCGAGCACGCGAGGGCTTTGATGCAAAAGATCATAGAGGACAACGGCATCGATGACCTGCTCATCGCACTGGGAGATTGCCTCACCGCGAACCTGGCCACCGGAATCACTTCGGAAGTCATCCAAGAGCACCTCATCAATTATTCTCAATCCTAAACGCTCTTTGACCCCACCGGTTATCATGACGGGGCGACTCGCGGTTTTGGTTTTTTTTTCGAGGCTCGGTGTCTCGGCCGCGCTCTTGGCCGTGGCGGCCGCGGGGTGTAATTCTTCTAAAGGCGATGAAGAGTCGACCGAGTCCGAAGCGCTCGACACCGCGCCGTACGCCGGGAGCCCCTCGGTGATCGCGGTGGATCCTCCGGTCGGAGCCGCCGGCGTTTTTACAGACAAGGTCATCCGGGTTTTTTTCGATGATCATTTAGACGCCGACTCCATCGCGCAGGAGCGGTTCGACCTGCACTCGGGCCCTGTCGGGCGGTGGATCATGGCCTACTATGATCCCGTGGACAAAGCGCTCGTGGTGTGGCCCTCGGCTCCCATGATCGCGAACACGGTTTGGGTCCTCGACATCAAAGAAGGGCTCTTGGGCCTCGCCGGCGATCCCATCATGCCGGGGCAGGTCGCGCGTTTTCAGACCGGTGGCGTGACCGGGGACAACGCCCCCTTTGAGCCCCTGTCTTATCCCACGGACATCGCGCCGATTTTTACGCGGCGATGTATCCGGTGTCACGGCGCCGAGCGCGCTTTCGACGGGCTTTTGCTGCACTCCCCCGAAGCTATCGGACGGACCGCCTCGGGCGTGACCTCCAAGGGCTGGCCCAGCTTCGATCGCGTTCGGCCGGACAGGCCGGGGCTGAGCTACTTGTTGTATAAAATTATCGGTGACTCCGGGATTCGGGGATTGCCCATGCCGCGGACGCTGGACGGGACGGGCGAGGCGCAGCCGCTCGAGCACAAAGAATCCAAAGCGATCTCTGACTGGATCGCCGCCGGCGCCCCGCTTTTTGACTCGCAAACGACGAATGAATAGGATCGCGCTCATGAAAAATGGCTCAATAATGCGGTTTTCTCTAATGATGTCGGTCGGTTTTTTTGTTTCGGCGACCCTCGCGGGCGCCTCGTGCTCCGGGCGCAACAACCAGCGGTTCGTCAGCGCGAGAGACTTGGAGGGCCGGCTCGATATCAAAGAGCTGACACCCATCGAGATCAAAAGGCTCGAGACGGTCCTCAATCAAGAGACGTCGCCCTGTGGGGACAATGTCACCTTGGCGGAGGCCCAGTTCAACCGGGAGCGCTGCCCCCTGGCGCCGCTGGCGGCTCAATTCGTTATCCGAAAAGTCAAGGAGGACTATAGCGAGCAGGAGATCGCGAAGGCCTACGTGGCGCGATACGCCTCGCTCAAGGGGCTCGAAATACCCATTGAAGATTCGCCCACCAAGGGGCCGGCCGACCCAGTGGTGACGGTCGTGACGTTCACCGATTTCGAGTGTCCCTTCTGCGCGCGGATGGCCGAGCACCTCGACACGGTCGCGAGGGCGTACCCGGAGAAAATTCGCATCGTGCATAAGAACTTTCCGCTGGACAGCCATCCGACCGCGGAGCTCGCCTCTCGCGCCGCATATGCCGCCGGGGTTCAGGGTGCTTTTTGGAAAATGCACGACACCATCTTCTCGGCTTCAGGCTCTAAATTGGATCGCGAACGGCTGGACGTGATGGCGATCGGTCTGGGGCTCGATGTCGACAAATTTCGCGAGGACATGACCTCTTCGGCCGCCACGGCCGCCATTCAAGCCGACCGCAAGCTCGGCGCGGAGTTCGAGATAAAAGGGACCCCTTCTGTCTTTGTCAATGGGCGTTTCGTGGAAGGTGGGGCCGGCGAGGTCGACCAGAGGATCTACGAGGAGCTCTTGCGCAGCGGCTCTCTTCCTCGTTGATTTTTTTTGGCAGATTGCCCGGCTCGATCAGGGCAATCCCCCTTGGGCGCCGGGCGCGGATTCCCCGAATGTTTTTAGACCATTATCCTCGTGCTCAGACCGATGACAATTAAGAGATTAGCGGTGACATTTGGGTGACAACATCGGCAGCCAAAGCCTTTATAACTCTGGTATTGGATTAGAAAAAAACGGAGTTTGGATATGCTGCAAGATGTTCTGATAGGAGTTTACTTGGCTACCCTCGGATTGCTGGCGGTCTACGGGTTCCACCGCAGTCAGTTGGTGTTTTTGTTCTACCGCACACGAAAGCTCATGCCCGTGCCCGAAAAGCACTTCGAGCAGCTGCCTTTTGTGACCATTCAGCTGCCCATGTTCAACGAGCGCTACGTGGCCGCGAGGCTCATCGAGGCGTGCGCGAATATCGATTATCCCAAAGACAAGTTCGAACTTCAGGTTCTCGACGATTCCACGGACGACACCACCAACATCGTTCGCGAGAAGGTGGAAGAGGTTTGCGGGCGAGGGGTGGATGCCACCTTGATCCACCGCGTCGACAGGACCGGTTACAAGGCGGGGGCCCTTGAAAACGGTCTGAAGACGGCCAAGGGCGAGTTCGTGGCGGTTTTTGACGCCGATTTCATACCCCAGCCGTGCGTGCTCAAGAAGACCGTTCATTACTTTGCGGACGACAAGGTCGGGATGGTTCAGGCCCGCTGGGGTCACATCAACAGGCGCTACTCCTTGTTGACGCGCATTCAGTCTTTGATGCTCGACGGCCATTTCGTCATCGAGCACGGAGCCAGGCAGCGCTCCGGGCGGTTTTTCAACTTCAACGGGACGGCGGGCATTTGGCGGCGAAAGGCGATCTCTGACGCAGGAGGATGGGAGCACGATACGCTCACCGAGGACATGGATCTCTCCTACAGAGCTCAGCTCAAGGGCTGGCGCTTCATCTACCTGCCGGATGTGGTGGCACCCGCGGAGATTCCCGTGGAGATGGCCAGCTTCAAGGCGCAGCAGCACCGCTGGGCCAAAGGTTCGATTCAGGTCTGCAAAAAGATGCTCCCCACCATCCTGAGGGCGGAGGTGCCCTTCAAGGTCAAGATGGAGGCTTTCTTCCACCTGACGAACAACTTTGCGTACCTGCTGATGATCTTGTTGGCGCTGCTTTTGCTGCCGAACATGTTGGTGCGGACGGGGCACGGCTGGAGAGAGGTCTTGCTCATCGATCTGCCCCTCTTTTTCGGAACCACCGTCTCCATCGGTACTTTTTACGTCGTGGC
>JAABTR010000677.1 GCA_011389755.1 Deltaproteobacteria bacterium
GTCCGCCCGGGTGACGGCCTTGACGTCGGCGATCGCGACGGTGCTGTCCGCCGCCGGGGCGGTGGTCTTTTCGAAGATCAGGCTGAAGCACCGGGTCTTTTTAGGTGGAGACAGCTCGAACCAGCGCCAGGCGCCTGCTTCTTTTTCGTCGTCGAGCCGCAGGCGCACCGCCCCATCCTCGGTTGCGAGGATGACCGAGGCCAGACGGTCTTTGCCGTCTGGGGGCAGGCGCATCCCCAAGAAGGTGAGCGGGTAGACCCGGGCGTCGATGGCGAAGGTGGCGAGCTCGCCGCCTGCGCCGCTGCGGAACCTGGGAGCCCAGTAGGTCTTTGGATCTTCGTCTGTCAGGGCCGCGGCCGGTGACCGGGAGCCGGACGGGTCCGCGCTGGAGACGCCCACCAAAGTCGCGGGGGTCAGCTGGGGCGCGTCGTTCGAGAGCTGGGGCGGGTCGGATGGGGAGGCATCCGCCCGCACCGAAGCCGCAGCGCGGCGCGCCAGGACCGGGCGCAGTGCACCCGTGGCGGGGTCGAAGGCCCGCCGCTCCAGCAGAGGGAGCTTCTGGGCGCCGCACAGCCGGATGCGCTCGGAGACCACTCCCACCACCAGCTCCGGAAGCCCGTCGCCGCTCAAATCGGAAAACCGCACCGCCTGGCCCACCCGCTCGGACGGATCCCCGCGCAGCGTCGTCCCCCCGCTCCACACCAACCGGGGCTCGGTGCCCGAGGGCGTCGTCACGATCACCGCCTCGAACGTGCGCGACCCTTCGAGGGCGAGCCGCGCGTGCCAGGCGAGGACGTCATTGGACAGCGCGTGGGAGCTGCTCGAGAGCGAGGTGACCTTCCCGGGAGGCTCGATGGACAGGCTCCACAGCGCCGCGCCGCCGCTTCTCAGGGTCAGGGCCTTGTCCTCATAGGTCAAAGCGAGGTCGCCATATTTTTCCGACGCCTGCGCGTGACAGGGAAGGGCTATCCAGGCGGCCAGCGCCACCAGGACAAAAATCTTCGCAAGCTCGTTCGAAGGCAGCTGTGTCATCACGGGATCCTCAATGGGTGTGCGAGCTCAAAGCCCTTGGGGCCGTTATCCAACGAACCGGCCCAGGGTTCCAGCTTCCCCTGCTCGAGCCGAAGCACGCGGTCGGCGAGGCACGTCATCGCGGCCCGGTGGGTGATGATGATCGCCGCCTTGTCGCCAAGCGCCTCGTCGATGGACCGCACGAGCGCTGCCTCGGTCTCGCCGTCGAGGGCGGCGGTGGGCTCGTCGAGCAACACGATCGGGGCGTCGGACAGCAGCGCCCGGGCCAGGCACACCCGCTGCCGCTGGCCAACCGAAAGCCGAGAGCCCTCCGGGCCCACACCGGTGTCGAGCCCAGACGGCAGTGAGCCGGCGAACTCGGCGATGCCGGCGGCGCGGCAGACCCGCTCAATTTCAGCCCGTGACGCGCTGGGCCTGCCGCAGGCCACGTTGACGGCGATGGTGTCGTCAAACAAGAAAGGCTCCTGAAAAACCGGAGCGAACGCTGGCGCGGCTCCGGAGGGGAGATTCATCAGACCGCTTCTAGGAGGCAAAAAACCCAGCAGCACATTCAGCAGCGTCGTCTTCCCCGCGCCCGACGACCCCACCACCGCGACCCGCTCGCCTGGGCCGAGCTCGAGCTCCAAGCCCCGAAGCACATCCGGCCCGCCCCCATAGCCCGCATAAACGTCTCGAACTCGAATCAAGCCAGTTCCCCTTCCCTTTAGGGAGGGGGCAAGGGGGTGGGTCTCTCCGCCAGCTCCCCTTCCCTTTAGGGAGGGGGCTAGGGGGTAGGACTCCCCAGCGGTCCCCAGCCGCTCGAGCGCCGCAACGGCCGCCGAGGCGTTTTGGTGGGCCCGTCCCAAACCCTTTATGGGTTGATAGAGCAAAAGCAGCGCCGAGAAAAAGGACAAAAAGCCCTCGGGGCTGAGGGCGCCGGCTGCGATGCGGGACTCAGCGAGCAGCAGCGCCGCGATGAGGGCCGTGGCGCCCAGAATCTCGTTGACCGGGGCGCTCATGGAGCGGGCGGCCACGGCGCGCACGGCAGCGCACCGCAAGGTCTCGTTGCGCGCGCCGAAGCGGTCTTTGAGAGCTGTCTCTGCGCAAAAGGCCCGCACCACGTCGAGCCCGGCCGCCGTCTCTTCCACGGTCTGGCTCATCTGAGAGAAGGCCTCATGGACCGCGGCGCGCCTTCTTTTGAGCCAGCGGGACAAGGAGGCGATGAGCCCACCGAGCACGGGAAGGACGATGAGCCCGGCCAGGCCGAGGATCGGATCGAGCGCCACCACCAGCGCCACCAGCGCAAGGACCTGCAGGCCGCTTCGCGCAAAGCCCACGATGCCGTCGCGGATCCCCGAATCCACCGCCTCCACGTCCACGGTGAAGGCGGAGACCAAGGAGCCCCGCTGACGGCCCCGCTCGTCCAAGGGGCTGAGCTTCAGAAGATCCGCGTAGAGCTCGAGCCTCAGGCCGGCCAGCACCCGGGAGACCGCGCCGGCGGTCAGGAGCTGCTCGGCCAGGTGGGCCATGCCCTTGATCGTCGCGACGGCGAGCACCGTTAAGCCGATGGCTCCTGGGCCGGCTGCGACGAGGCGGTCGGCGAGGTAGCCCGGGTCGGCGAGGCCCGCGACATCGAAGGGGGCTGCTGCTTTGCCTTTGAACAGCGCGCCCACCACCGGCCCCACCAAAAAGGCATACGCCGCGGTCCCTGCGGCAACCAGGGCCATCATGACCGCGGAGATGACGAGGCGCGGCATTTGGCGCGAAGCGAGGCGAAAAAGTTCTTTCATCACGGGTTGATTCTACGTTTTTGTGGGGGAAAACAAAGAGGGAAACCAAGGACAAGTGAGGATCAATTATGAGCTTCGAAGAAATTTTTGCAATTTGTCCCTAAGGAAATTTTCGAACTGGCCGCAACTATTCAGTGTGAGCGGCGATCGAAACCACTTCGCCGCTTGTTCTTTAAACGTAGCTCCTTTCTGAGGGTCGTCCAGGCGGGGCGAAAAAAAAGAATGAGGTCTTGAATGGCACGTAAAAAATCACACGCACAGGGCAAATCGGCATTCGTAGCGACGCGCGGACCCAAAGCCAAGCGCTTCACAGCGGACGGAGACCGTGAAGGTTTTCAAGGCCGACGGCACGACCCGACCCTGGGCCGCTATTTTCAGGAGCTGGCCGATCACGAGGTCCTCGACGGGGACTCCGAGACCGAAGCGGCCAAGGAGATAGCCGACCTGGAGCTCGCCAGGTGGCGCGTGATTCTGAGCGATCCCGAGCTCGCCAACCCCCTCATGGAGCTCATCAAGAAGCTGCTCGCCGACGGGTACGACGACGAGCAGATAGGAGAGGTCCGCCCGGCGCTCCTCGCGCTCAAGCGCAAGGCAGCAAGCGGCAGCAGTACCGCCAAAGGGCGCGCGGCGTACAAAAAATCCGCCGAGAAGCTGGCGCAAAAGCTCTACGAGGTGGACATCAAGCGCGAGCTGGTGGTCACCGCTCAGACCGAGGTGATGTGCCGGTGCGCCCCCGCCGCCGGTCGTGCCCGCAAGACGCCGGTCCCGGTGGTCATCAAAGACCTAAAGCAGGTGATCTACCAGGTCGAGGCGGCCAAGCACCGCTTCATCCAGGCCAACCTGCGCCTGGTGGTGGCCATCGCCCGCCGTTACGACCGCGGCCAGATGCCGCTCATCGATCTTATCCAAGAGGGCAACTTGGGCCTCATCAAGGCGGTGGAGAGGTTCGACTACCGCCGCGGCTTCCGCTTCAGCACCTACGCCTCGTGGTGGATCCGCCACGCCATCGGCAGGGCGCTGGCCGACAAGGGCCACGCCGTGCGGGTCCCGGTCCACGCCCTCGACACCCAGCACCGCCTGGCCCGCGCCGCCGAGCAGATCGGCCTGCGCCTGGGCCGCGCCCCCACGGACGAGGAGCTCGCCAAGGAGACCGGTATCGACCGCCGCAGGC
>JAABTR010000678.1 GCA_011389755.1 Deltaproteobacteria bacterium
TCCTATGTATTGTACAATCTCGAGAGCCTGACCATAGACCTTCCAGAATTGCTGGACGGTGTCCGTGACCTCCGGGCGTATTCGGTGGCCCCCCATGCTGCGCCGTCCGGCGCGGTGGCCGAACGCCTCGCGAAGAGGGTGGACCCTGCCGTTTTTGAAGACATCCTCGTCCGGTTCGAGGACGCGCTGGACGGTACGCGCCGGATCCGCGACGTCGCGCGGGGCCTTGGCACCTTTTCGAGAGTGGAGCGGGACAAGCTCGTCCCCGTCAACCTCATAAACGTCATCGAGGTGGCCATCAACATGGCCTACAACGAGATCAAGTACCGAGCGCGT
>JAABTR010000891.1 GCA_011389755.1 Deltaproteobacteria bacterium
GTACCGAGCGCGTCTGGTCAAGGATTACGGTCGCATCCCGGTGATCATGGCGAGCGAGGGCAGGCTGTCCCAGGTCTTCCTCAACCTCATCATCAACGCTTGCCACGCGATGACAGAAGGAGACGTGGAGAACAACGAGATCCGTGTTCGGACCTGGGCCGATGAAGGCCACGTTTACGCCGAAGTGCGCGACTCGGGCAGCGGGATCGCCCCCGAGAACATGAAGAACCTCTTCGAGCCCTTCTTCAGCACCAAGGAGATAGGCAGCGGATCGGGGCTCGGCCTGTCGATCTCGAAGAACATCGTCGAGGGCTACGGCGGCGACATCTCGGTCGAGACCGAGGTCGGAAAGGGGACGTCTTTTACTCTGCGCATCCCAGTCCGGCAAGAAGAAGAGGCGGCGGAGGAAAATCCGGTCGTCGGCGATTCCAAGCTCACGGCAACGGGACGAATTCTCATCGTAGACGATGAGGATGGGATCCGGGCCGCAATAGTGCGCATGCTTCGAGGGCACGAGACGGTCGAGGTGGCGAGCGGCGCCGCGGCCAAGCAGGTGCTCGAGAAGGACCAAAAGTTCGACGTGATCCTGTGCGACATGATGATGCCGAAAGTCTCGGGCATGGATCTGCACCAATGGCTACTCAAGAGCCATCCAATCCTCGCCGAGCGGCTCATCTTCATCACCGGCGGGGCCTTTACGCCGAAGGCACGGGAGTACCTGAGCAAGGTAGACAACCTTCGTCTCGAGAAGCCATTCGACGCAGTCAACTTAAAGAAGATAGTCCAGGGCCGAGTGATCATAGCAAAGGGAAAGGAAAGGGGGGATCGCTTTTGAGCGGGCAAAAATCTCAGATTGACGAAGGAAAAAAAGAAGCACAGATCGAGCATCTCAACCGGGCCCTGCGAGCCGTCCGGAATGTCAGCAAGCTCATCGTCCGCGAGTCAGACCCGGAGCAGCTGATCCAAAGGGCCTGCGATTTGCTCGTCGAATCCAGAGGCTACGGTGGCGCCTGGATCGCCCTGGGGGTCTCTCCGGTGACCGCGCTGGCTCATGCCGGTTGGGCAGCCGAAGACGACCTCCTGCCCTTTGTGGAGTTACTGCACAAGGAAACCTGGCCGGAACGTCACCCTCGCGGTCCTTTGGCCGAAGACGGCCCGAGCGGCGATTCTTCGGTGGATGAACTCCCGAGCGGCGTTGTCTCCGAGCGTTACGAGAACAAACAGGTGATCATCGCACCGCTGCGCCACGGACACGAGGTGCACGGGGTGCTCGGTGTGTCCTTTTCGCTCGAGCTCGACGTGAACAAAGACGAGGAGTCTTTGCTGGAGGAGGTCGCCCAAGACCTCGCTTTCGCCTTACATGTCATTCAAAAAGAACGGGGTCGCGCCCAGGCCGTCAAGGAGACATCGGCTCTGCTCGAGGCGAACAAGGCGGTGGTCGAGTCAGCGAACTTTGAGACAGCGGCCCAGAGGATCCTCGAGATCTGCAAAGCGCAAACCGGCGCGACGGCGGGCTACGTGGCTCTTAGAAAAGGCGACAGCAAAAACGGCATGCTGCTTTTGAATGGTGGCGGGGGCGCGTGCACGGTGGATCCGATGCCAATTCGCGGCCTGCGGGCCGAAGCCTATCGCAAAAACAGCGCCGTGTTCGACAACGATTTTCAGATGTCGCCGCACGTCGTTTTTTTGCCCGAGGGTCATCCACCACTGCGCAACGTGATGTTTGTGCCCATCTCGGTGGGAGGCGAAGTCAAGGGGGTTTTTGGCTTGGCGAACAAAGAAGGAGAGTTCGACGAGGAGGACGCCGGGCGCGCGCAATCTTTGGGCGACGTGGCCGCCATCGCTCTGGAGAAGAGCCTCACCGTCGAAGCGCTGGCCGACAGGGAGCGCCTGCTGGCCCAAATCACAGACAATATGTCGGACATGGTCTCCGTGGCCGAGCTGGGCGGCAAGCTGACCTACGCGAGCCCCTCTCATAGGCAGCTCGGCTACGATCCGGAGGCTCTGGTCGGTCGACCGGCGACCGAGCTCGTGCACGAGGACGACCTCCCAAAGGTCCTCGAGAAGCTCACCGCATTGCTGCGGTCGTCAAAGGAGCAAAAAAGCGAACACCGTTTTAGGCGCAAAGGTGGGACGTATTGCTGGCTGGAGTCCATCGCAAAACTGCTCACGAATGATGAGGGTGAGCCCGCCGGGGTTATCTTCAGCAACCGAGACATCAGCCCACGCAAGCAGGCCGAAGAGCACCTGGTGCACAGCGAGCGCCGATTTCGCGCCCTGTTCGAAAACAGCCTGGCGCCCATCGCGATCACCGACAACGACGGGCGCTACCTCGACGTGAACGCCGCTTTTTGCGAGCTCTTCGGGCACGAGCGCGAGCTGCTTTTGAGCATGAGGGTTTCGGACCTCGCATCGGGCTCAGCAAAGAGCGCCGGGGAGCAATTCGATGACTACAAAGAGACACGGGCTCCCACAGGCGACTTCTCTTTTGTCAGATCCGGCGGGCAGCAGCGAACCGCGCTGTGGTCAGCCTGCGAGATAGCAGACGGACAGCACGCGAGCTTCTTGCAGGACATCACCGACCTGAAACGCTACGAGTCCACCTTGCGCGAGGAGAAAGAACGCGCCCAGCGGTACCTCGATGTCGCGGCGGTCGTCTTTCTCGGTCTCGATGACAAGGGCAGGATCACTCTCTTGAACAAGCGCGGGTGCGAGGTTTTGGGCTTCGAGAGCGAGCGAAGCGCCCTGGGCGAGGACTGGTTTGAGCTCATCCCACAAGACCAGCGAGACGAAGCGAGGCTCATTTTCAAGGCCATCATGGGCGGCGAGGTCACAGCGCACAGACGCGTGGAGACTTCGGTCCAGACCGCCGCGGGCGAGAGAAAAAAGGTGGTGTGGAACAACGCGGTGGTGACCGAAGGCGGTCGGATCGTCGGAATCCTCGCCTCCGGGGAGGACGTGACCCAGCGCAGGGAGATGGAGGCTCAGCTCGCCCAGGCGGACCGTTTGTCGAGCATGGGGATGCTCGCCGCCGGCGTGGCCCACGAGATCAACAATCCCCTGTCCTACACCCTGTACAACCTCCAGAGCCTCGCCGAGGATCTGCCGCGAATTTTGGATGCGGTCCGAGCCGTCCAGATGCATCGCACCGAGCCCCACAGCTCTTTCGCACAATCCAATGCCCCACCGAATCCCATCATGAATGCCGAAATGGCCGACGACGTCCGGGAACGCCTGAAGTACGCGCTTGAAGGAACGCGGCGCATTCGCGATATCGCCCGCGGGCTCGGCACCTTCTCGAGGATCGAGAGGGACCGGCTCGTGCCGGTGAACCTAGTAGATATCATGGAAGTCGCCATCAATATGGCTTTCAATGAAATCAAGTACCGCGCTCGCTTGGTCAAGGACTATGGGAAAGTGCCCAACATCATAGCGAGCGAAGGTCGATTGTGTCAGGTCTTTCTCAACTTGATCATCAACGCGACCCAAGCCATCGATGAAGGCGACGTAGACGAAAATGAGATAAGAGTGCGGACCTGGTCCAAAGGCGAGGCCGTTTTTGCCGAGGTCAGCGACTCAGGCTGCGG
>JAABTR010000679.1 GCA_011389755.1 Deltaproteobacteria bacterium
CGATTGGCGTAGACATTGATCCAAAGGTTGTTGCTGTTCTGCACGCTGCTCAGCGGTGTGAGGTAAAGTTCGGCGGTTAGAATCTCGGCCCCTTGTGGAATATCGATATCCGCAAACCGCAAGGCCGTGTGAAAGGAGACACCGTCGCCGATGGACGACCATTTTCTTCCGATGGGAACCGCGTCGCCGAAGAAATAGTTCCAGGCGGAATACCGAGCATCCATCAGATAAGATGAAACCGCGTCTTTTTCGCTTTTCAAGGTGAATTCGACAGCTTCGTCTTGCTGCTCGGTGTCGTCATCCGCGCTTGGTACCGTTTCTGTGTCTTCTTCCGATTCGCTGCCGGTACCTCTCGGGTTAGATGTTTCTGAATCGGTCTCACCTTTGCCTACCTCGAAGCCGGATTCCGTATCGCGATTCGATGCCGTGCCGTCTCCGGTCGATTCGCGCCCGTCCTCTTCTTCTTGAATATCCGTTGGATTCGCCTCTTCGGAAGAAACAGTTGATTTTCCGTCTTCAGCGCTACACGCAAAAATCCACAAGACGCCCCAAAGAACGATTTTCTTCATGACTCTCAACTCCTCAATCTTGCCGTCCGGCGCCAAAACACGCTCGTCTCTTTCGAGCAGCCTGTCCACGATACCACCGCAGCAACGTATCCGAAACCTAGCACCGCCGCGTGGTGTCAAGCTAGGCCGACTGCGAATAGGGACCCGGGTCGGGGTTCTGGCGCTACTGAGCGGTGAGGCCGGACACGTCCGCGGAGATCGACTCGAAGAGCAGACCGACGCTCATCGCGTCGTTGACCGTGTCCTCGTCCAGGTCGATATCGAAGCTGGTCTCGAAAACCACCGACATCATATCGCAATACGGCGGGAAAGACAGGCAGAAGTCGGGATCCACTCCCTCCGAGCACTGTGACATCGAGATGTCCGCGCAGTCGAGGTCGATGGAGTCTATGCCTATCGCCCACTCTATGAGAGGCCGGTCCAGGTTCAGGCAAGAGCACTCCTCGGCCACGTGGTCGTTGACGTAGGCCCAAATCGCTTCGTGGGGAATCGCCCCGCCCAGCATGCCGCTCACCGCGGAGACGCCCTGCGCGTCCTTGGTGAGGTCGGCTTCGAGCCGCGCCTGGCGCAGCGGGAAGACGAAGTCCACGCCCTCGATCAAGAACGGCATCGACATCCCCTCGACGACGTCCGCCGTGGCCTCTAGATGTCCGCTGCTGACAGACGCGGGCTCGAAAACCGTAAGCGGCTGCGACGTGCAATCTCCCCCGACCTCGACGAACGAGCTCTCGGTCACGAGGAACCGCTCCCCTCCGGACCGATTGTCCGAAAAGTCCGCGTCGTCGTCGACACAACCGAGCCAGGGCACCCGCAAGCCGCTGTCGTCCACCGGGCTCGTCATCCCGTGGTACTCGAACAGACGGCACAGCTCGCCGCTTTGAATCTGGTCCTCGAGGATCGCGTTCGGATTCATGTCGAGGATCCCCGACAGCGCGTCCACCATGTCGCCAAAGCCATTGTCGACCTCGTTGTCACCAGTGAAATCGAAGCAGCACACGTTTTCAAGGTGGCTCGTGCCGAGCACGAGCTCGTGGATGTAGCTCACGTCGCCGAATGGATATTCCGCACAGGACAGATCCGTATCCCAGTCCGCGTCAGTGTCGCTTCCGGTGCCCGTGCCGGTATCGCTTCCGGTGCCCGTGCCGGTATCGCTTCCGGTGCCCGTGCCGGTATCACCCTCCACACTCCCGCACTCGCACACGTCCCAACCGCTGCCGTCAAAAAGGCAGGTCTGTGTTCCATCGGGCAGGGCCCAGCCGCAGGGGCACCCCTGCACCTCGCCGGCCTCGCACACCGGGCTCGCACCACTGTCCCCGCCGCATCCGACGACTCGGAAAGACACAGCGACAAACACACAAATAAGCACGACGTCGAAACGCATGGTTCCGCCTCCTTTCATTATTTCTCGTCAGTCTATCAAAGGATAAAGCAACGCGCGGTCATGCACGAGAAGAAATACGTTCGAGCGATTTCGGCCCACTTGGCCTGCCGCTCGAACGATACCTGCCGTCTGGTGTTTGACCCGAGAGGGGTTTGTTCTAACCTAAATTGTACACTACCGACTGGGCGGCAGTGGCTCGCGGCGAAAACCCGCCAAGCGCGGACCGCCGACACAAGCGAATTTAAGCAAAACTGATGACAAAGGAAAAAAACATCGACGCGTCCGACTTGCCCGGCATTATAAAGCCCGGGAACCGAATTTTTGTGAGCAGCGATCCCGCGACACCAACCCACACCCTGAGCGCCATCTTCAATTCAGCCAGTTGTCGCTTTATCGACTTGGAATTCATTCAGCTCGCAACCTATGGAGAGCACTTCCGAACGGCGCCGGACAAGCCCGCCACCTACCGACTCAAGACCTTTCGGGTTGGAGAAACCATCGGCACGGCGTTTGCTGGAGGGCATGTGGATTTTGTTCCCACCAACATGGCCGAGGTACCCTTTTTGTTCGCGTCCGGGGCCATCGGCGTCGACGTGGCCATCATCCAAACCTCGAGGCCCTATGGGGGCGGAAACCTCAATTTGGGGCTCGTCAACGACCTCACCCGCGTGGTCATCGAAAACACACCGGTGGTCATCGCGGAGACCAACCCCTTTGTCCCCATTACGAAAGGCTCCACCACGATTAGCGAAGACGACGTGGATTACATCATCGATAGCCCAGAGCGTCTCTTCGAGCTTCCCGCCGATCAGGTGGATGACATCTTCGACAAAATCGGCTGGAACGCATCAAATCTAATCGACGACGGCTCCACCTTATCCATGGGCGCGAGCCCCATTTTCAAGGGCATCGCGAGCAACCTCAAAGGAAAACGAGACCTGCTTATCCGCTCGCATATCGTCTCGGACTGGGCAATGGACCTTTTGGAGCTCGGCGTATTGGCGCGGCGTAACATTCTCACCCGGGCGGCCCCCATCGTGACTATGTGCTGCGTGGGTACGAGAGCGTTCTACGAGTACATAAATAACAACCCCAACTTCGAGATTACCCCCCTCCTTCAGTCCAAATACCAGGCGGCGCTGCCCAAAACCAAGAGACTCGTCAGTGTCTTGAACGCAGATAAAATAGACATCTCGGGTGACTCGGTCATCGTGCCCAAGGACGAAATGCAGCTGCCGGGTTTCGACGCAAAGCTCTCGTTCTCCATGGCTGCAAACCATTCCCGCGACGGAAAAGCGATCGTGGCCCTGCGCTCTGTGGACGCGGACGGCTCGAGCAACATCACCATTTGTCACGCGGGAGACACCGGCCGCAAGAGATCGACCCTCGGCTCGACCCATTATGTGGTCACCGAGTACGGAACGGCCAATATCTTTGGAAAATCGATTCGGGAAAGAGCGCTCGCGATTATCGATATCGCCCACCCCAAACACAGGGAAGCTCTTATCGAGAGAGCTAAAAAGGAAGGCTATATCTATAAAGATCAGATCTACGAGCTGAAAAACTCGCTCAACTACCCCTATGATATCCAGAAGGCCGAAACCTTCAAAAAGAAGAAGTGGAATATTATCTTCAGGCCCGTAAAATCGTGCGACGAAGAAATGATGCGGCGGTTCTTCTACCGGCTCTCCAGCGAGTCGAAGATCATGAGGTATTTTTCGCCCATTCACACCCTGAAACACAAAGAGGCCCAGTCCTACCTGAATATCGACTACAAAAAAACACTCTGCCTGGTGGGGATCGTCCAGCAAAGGGGAGTCGAGCGCATCATCGCGGAATGCCGATACGCATACGATGCCGACACCGATGAATACGAACTGGCCATTGCCGTGGACGAGAAATTCCAGGGCGCGGGGATTGCCACCTGCCTCATGGATTTCCTCCTGTCGACCGCCAAAGAGCGGGGCATCAAAAAGATCGTCGCCTACGTGCTTCCGGGCAACGA
>JAABTR010000680.1 GCA_011389755.1 Deltaproteobacteria bacterium
GGGCCCCTCTACGCCGACGTCTTCTGCGACGGCGTGTGGACCCAGGCCGCGTCGTTTTGGTTCTCGGGGACCGCGTCTGATATCGAGCTTGACCCAGCCGCAGAGGGCGTCTGCCGGCTCCAGCTCACCACCTCGGCCCTGGCCCCGGGGCGCACGGTGGCGGTGCGGCATTTCTACGTCCTCGAGGAGGGGCAGGGCGTGCCGGGCGCCATCCGCGACGTGGTCGGTCGAATAAAAGATGAAGAAGAACACGAAAACTGGGCCCGCGCGCTCGAGGAGAGGGGCATCTTGTCGAGCGGGAAGATCGACGAGAGGTTGGTCGCGGCGTTCGCGCTATCGCAGCTGTACAAAGGGCACCGGGAGCTGCCCCGGCTCCTCAGCTCGCGAAGGGACGACGACGAGCAGCTCGGGGCATACAAGGACCGGTTCCAGAGGGGGCTGATGATCGCCATCTTGCTCATCGGCCTCGGGGTGGCCCTGCTCATCGGCCTGATCGCGATACAGGCTCAGCGCCGCCAGCGCCGGATCACCCTCATGATCCTCAGCGAGGGAGACGACCCCTCAGGGGTCTACCACACCGAGGACGGCGCCAGAGCCAAGGGCCGCATCGCGCTCCAGGGGATGATCCTCTTTCTCATCATCCTAGGCGCCTTCGCCGCCGTGGCCGTGCTCGTCGACACCCTGCGGTGGGGGTTGTAATCAAAGTTTCCGCATCCTTGCGAAGAAGCAGATAAACGATTAGCATCTATTTAAATGGGTATTCTGCGAAAAATCCGCAGAGAGAAGCGTCGGATGGTGCATTTATGTTGATTGAATTTCGAGTCGAGAATTATCGATCCTATCGGGAAGAGCAGATGCTCAGCCTCGTCGCTGGCCCCGAGCGGGACCTGGGCGGGCTGACCTTCGAAGACGAGCAGCACAAGTTTCGCGCTCTTAAGTCAGCGGCGATCTACGGGCCCAACGCGGGAGGGAAGAGCAACTTGATACATGCGATTTCTCTTCTGGCGAGCCTTGTGCGTGATTCGGCCAAGGAGTCGAATAGCGGTGAGCCAATAAAAGGAATCAGCCCGTTTCGTCTGGACAGAGAATTCGCACAGGCCCCGTGTGCGTTCACAATCGACTTTATCTCAAAGAGGACGCGTTATCAGTACTTCGTGTCACTGACGGCAGATAGAGTCATGGAAGAGGTTCTCGTGGCGTCTCCTCCGCCGCATTTCAAACAGCAAAGGTGGGTGGAACGACAGTATGATGAGAAAACTAAAAATTACGAGTGGACTATCCGGGGCCCGATAGGGAAAAAAAAGGTCGTGGGCGAGCTCCTCAAGGAGACCACACGAGACAATGCCCTCGCCATCTCAACTGGGGCGATGCTCAATATCGAGGCGCTCAAGAATGTCCACGAGTGGTTTTCGAAACTGTGGGTGTTCGATACCACTCGGATTATGGAATGGAAACCGATAATCACGTCGAAAATTCGCAACGACAAGAAGTTGGCTGCGAGAATATTGGCGTTTATGGAGGATGCTGGAACTGGGATCACGAGTTTCGAATTCCAGGACGTGGAGGTGACACCCGAAGAGGTCGGGCTCCTCAAAGCGGCTTTTGGTAATGAGTGGAGGAACGTCGAGAAGCACAAGGTCCTGACATCGCGGCTGATGAACGATTCCCACGAAAAGGTTTACTTCGACCTCGAGCACGAGGAAGCGGGAGGTACCCAAAAGCTGTTTCTCTTTGGAGCTCCCGTCATTGATGCTTTGGAGCACGGTGCTGTGATTTTCGCCGACGAGCTGGATTCCAGCCTTCATCCGAACCTCTTGCGCAAAATCGTCGAGATCTTTCATTCGGAAGATGCCAATAAAAAGGGTGCCCAGCTGGTGTTCACGACCCACGACACCAGCATGATGACGCCAAAACTATTTCGGCGCGACCAGATCTATATCGCTGAGCGAAACAGGCATGGTGCGACAGAGCTTTATTCGCTGTACGATATCAAAGAAGAACGCCCGAGAAACAACGAGGCTTTCGAACGCAACTATCTCGCGGGTCGTTACGGCGGTGTGCCCCAGTTCGGTCCGACGTTTGAGGATCTGGAGCTCAAATGAGCCGCGGCGCAACGAAGAGCGGGGGAAAGAGGCTGAGGGGCGGAGCTCCGAAAAGACGACCTTCTCAAGAGCGACGCCCAAACCGGACGGTATTGATTCAGTGCGAGGGAGAGCAGACCGAGCCATCTTACTTTCGAGCCATAAAGAAAAAGTACGGTAATCCCCGAGGACGCCACATAACGATCAAGAGAGGGAAGGGACGGTCGCCCGAGGACGTCGTCGAATCCGCAATTATCCAAAAAGAAAAAGGCATTTTCGACGAAGTGTGGGCCGTCGTGGACATCGAAGGCACGGAGCAGAAAAACAATTATCCGAACGCTAGGGTTTTGGCTCGAGAACACGACATTTTGATGTGCCACTCCATACCTTGCTTCGAAGTCTGGTACTTGGCGCACTTCGAGGAAACGTCGAGGCCATTTACCTGTGGGAGTGCGGTCATCGACGCGCTGAACAAACATTGGCAAAATCACCATAATGGAAGCTATGACAAAACTTCTGGCGACCATTTCGAACGGCTCGAGCCCAGGACGCAGGATGCTTTGCGAAATGCAAAGCGCGTGCGCAGATCCCACGAGCAAGACAATAGAACCAAAATCGATGCCAACAGCATGACTGAGGTCGACATGTTGGTGAGGATCATTCTCGGTAAATGACCGCCGCATAGCGCCCACCGCTTCGGCGAGGGCCTCTTGCGAGATCCCGCTCGGCGCGCAGTACATTGAGCCGGTTCGCGAACGCGGAAACAGTCATCGGCGGGAGGAGGCCGATGAAGACGAGCGAGCTGAGGAATCCTTTTTTGAGAAAATATCCGGCTCCGACCCGATTACGTAGGCAACTTTTCGGGCGAGCGGTCGAGAAGGGGGGTATGCGGATAAAAACAAAGTGGATATTGGGATTGTCGGCGTGCCTCTTCGGGTGCTTGGATTTGGGGCTCCGAGATGAGGTGCGCTGGCTCGATGGGGACTCTGACCCGGATGACGGACAGCTCGAAGAGGGGGCGCTAGATGCCAAGGTGTCTCAAGGCGGCGCAGGCGGCGGAGGGTTGTCCGAGCCACTGCCGGATCCCGACGATGAGACGGGGCCGATCGCCACGGCGCCGGCGTGTGCTGGCAAGGAGCTTCTTTTGCAAGAGGTCTGCGCGGCGGTCGGTCCGGTCTCTGCCGCCGTTCGCGTGAGCACCGACGAGCCCGCCCAGGTCCTCGTGGCAAAAGAGGCGGCGGTGAAGCTCTGGGCTCTCAGCCCGGCGTGGGCGACCGAACACGAGGTCGTCATCTCAGGGCTAAATGGAATGACGGCGATCGCCTTTGAGCTCGCAGACGCTTCGGGCAACGAAAGCACGGTGTCCCTGGAGCTCGAGCCTTCGCCCGGCCCGGCGGTGGTCATCACGGAGGTCCTGGCGGACCCGACCGGCCCCGAGCCGGCTCAGGAGTTCGTCGAGATAGCGAACCTGGGCGCCGAGGCGGTGGAGCTGACCGGCTGGACCATCGACGACAACGGCGACAATAACGGCGACGAGCTCCCCTCCGGGGCGATCTTGCCCCCGGGCGGCGTGGCGCTCATCGTGGCGCCGGACTTCGACCCTGATCTGGCCGACGGGGGGGCCCTGCCCAAGGAGGCGCTCATTTTCAGGCTCGGAAGCTCCATCGGGACGAACGGTCTGAAAAACTCCGAGGCCGAGACCGTGGAGCTTCGCGACGCCTCCGGAGTTGAGGTGAGCGTTTTCCCCGGAGATGTGGCCCCCAAACCGGGGGCTTCGGCCCAGCGCAGGGATCCGTTCCTTCCCGAAGGTGGGCCCAATACCTTCGTGCTCGCACTCGAGCCGAGTCCCG
>JAABTR010000681.1 GCA_011389755.1 Deltaproteobacteria bacterium
GGGCAGACGTCTTCTTTGTCCCACTTGGACCGTTTTTCGAAAGGCATCTCGCGCTCGGCGAACTCCTTGAGGGTGCCGAGGATGATTTCCAGATCGTCTTTTTCGAGTCTTTTCAGTATCATAGGTCGTCTTCCTTCGATGGGTCGGGCCTGTGACCCCAAGGGAGCGGGTCCGGGCCGGACGTCGGCTCTTTATCGCCAAAGAGCCGGGTGTCGTCGAAGGCGCAAGTCTATGTAGGGGGTCGGCCGCGTGTCAATGGGATTAGACTAATATCCCTTAAAACGATAGACAAATAGTCGCTCCTCGGCTTCCAAGAGGCGGCGGTTAACCTGTGGATGTTGGAATCTCGGGGGTTGCGGTCGAGTCCCGAGGTTTGTATAAAGGCAAGCGTACAGGGCGTCTGGGAACAAACAGGCTTCGGCGGCTGTATCCCGTGTGGAACGGCACGCCAAAAAAAGAAGCCGCGGAGCAACTCATGCGTAGAAAGATGTTCAAGTCGAAGATCCACCGGGCGACGGTGACCCATGCCGATTTGGACTACGAGGGCAGTGTCACCATAGATTCCGATCTGCTGGAGGCGGCGGATATCCTGCCACACGAGCACGTTCACATATGGAACGTGACTCAAGGCACGCGGATCGAGACATACGCACTCGAGGGTCCGAGGGGATCGAGGGTCATCTGTATCAACGGCGCGGCGGCCCACCAAAACGCGCCCGGCGATCTCGTCATCATCGCCACCTTTGCAGAGTACGACGGGCAGGAGCTTTTGAGCTACGAACCCACGGTGGTGCTCGTCGACGAACGAAACAGGATCGTCGATCCGGGCTACGCCGAGACGCCCGGGCCCCTGCGGGTGGCCGGCGTATAGAGCGGGCAGGGCGCCATAGCCCATTTTGGAAGACCGGTCTCGTCATCGGGCGTCAAATGTATTAGAAGACGTGTGATGAAGAAGCGAGTCTTGGGAAGAACGGGTTTGAGCGTCTCAGTTGTCGGGTTCGGCGGCATCCCGATCCAGAGATTGAGCCCAGACGACGCGGTTAAGGTCACTTTGTCGGCCCTGGATGCGGGCATCGACTTCATCGACACGGCGCGCGGCTACACCGACAGCGAGCAGAAGCTCGGCGCCGCTCTGGTCGGGCGCCGCGGTGGTGTGGTCCTGGCCTCGAAGTCGATGGTCCGGGACGCTGAGGGGATGAAGGGGGAGGTCGAGGCCAGCCTGCGGGAGCTGGGCACCGATTTTATCGACCTGTACCAGCTGCACAACGTCGCGACAAAAGACCAGCTCCAGACCGTGCTGGGTCCAGGCGGCGCCTGCGAGGCTTTGGAAGAGGCCCGCGAGCAGGGCAAGGTGCGCTTCATTGGCGTCACGGGCCACAGCCGCGCCGTTTTGTCGGAAGCGGTGGAGACCGACCGGTTCGACACGGTGCAGCTGCCGTTCAACCCCATCGAGAGCGAGGCCCTCGAGGACGTGATCCCGGCGGCTCGGGCACGGGGCGTCGGGATCATCGGCATGAAGCCGGTGGCCGGCGGGGCTCTGGCGAGTGTGGCGGCGGCGGCCCTGCGATACAACCTCGAGCGCGGCGTGGACGTGGTGATACCGGGCATCGATTCTGTAAGCCAGGTGCGGCAAAACGCGCGCGTCGGCGTGGATTTTCGGCCCTGCTCACCCGAAGAGCTCGCGGCCCTCGAAAAGGAGAAGAGCTCCTGGGGGCAGCGATTTTGTCGGCGCTGCGGCTACTGCAGCCCGTGTCCCCATGGGCTCAATATCAATATGCTTTTTTTGATTCAGGCGTATTACGAGAGATACGATCTCAAAAAGTGGTCCCTCGAGCGGCTGGCCGGTCTGGACACGCACTACGGTGACTGTCGCCAATGCGGTGAGTGCCTGCCGCGCTGCCCGTATGAGTTGGATATTCCCCACATGATGAAGCGTTTCGCCGCGCAGGTGCGGTGACCCATTCCCACGAACACCCCCCTTTCGTGTCAGATTCTGCGCCCGATTCGTGGCCCGCGGAGCAAACCCTGCCAAACTAAAGGGAAGTTCGTGTTTTTCCGGTTGGTGCAAGAGGATGAAGAGCGTGAAGAAAAAATACAGTTTGTCCCCCGCGAAGCTGACGCAGACGGTTTTGAAGTCTTGGCTGCCGTTCAAGACGACCGCGGAGCTGCCCCTGTACGAGGGGATGATTGGACAGGATCGGGCGATGCGGGCCGTGGATGTGGGCCTGAGGGTGAACACCCGAGGTTTCAACATCTACGCGGCCGGAGAGACCGGCTCGGGCAAGACCTCCACGCTCGAGCGCATTCTCAAGGTGCGGGCCGAAGACGAGCAGATCCCCCAGGACCTGTGCTATGTCTATAATTTTCGCGCGCCCGACAGCCCCAGGCCGCTGTTTTTGCCGGCGGGTCAGGGCCGCGAGCTGGCCAGCCACATGGAGAAGCTCGTCAAGGAGCTCGAGCGGCTCGCCCCCAGGGTGCTGACCGACGGGACCTTCGGGCACATCCGCGCCGGGATCCTGGCGGACACGAGAAACAAAGCAGACGAGCTGGTGCGCAAAGCGTCCAAGGAGGCGGAGAAGCTCGATCTCATCATCCAGGAAGAAGACGACAACCTGCGGGTGCTCCCCATGATGGACGGGCAGCCCTTGGAGCAGGAGGCCTTCGAGAATCTGAGCAAGACGAAGCGGCACGCCATCGAGAACAACATCCTGTCCTTTCAAAAGCACATGGACGAGTTCTCCTACCAGCGGCGTCAGCTCGAGCGCAGCCATGTGGAGCGCCTGCGGGAGGCGGAGGTGCGAGCCTTGACTCCCATCGTGGACGAGCTGGTCGCCGAGCTGCTCGATAAGTACCAAAAGTTCGGCGAGCCGGTCAGGGAGTTCTTGGCGGAGGTCAAGGAGCACATTTTACAAAACCACACCGCCTTTGCCTCCGCGGATGACTCGGCCGGGTCCAGCCACACCACGCCCGAGCAGATGCTGTTCGAGATGCAAAACACCGAGATCGTCGATCCCCAGATCATCTACCAGGTCAACGTGGTCGCCGATCGCTCCGACCAAAAGGGGGCGCCGGTGGTGGTGGAGCGGGTGCCCACGGTCTCCAACCTGGCTGGGTACTTCGAGTATCGCGAGACGCAAGGGGGGCTGGTCACCGATCACACCATGATCCGCGCTGGCGCCCTGCACCAGGCCAACGGCGGGTACCTTTTGCTCCAGGCCGCGGATGTCTTGTCTCAGGATCACGCCTGGGAGACCCTCAAGCGCTCCTTGCGCCACAAAGAGATCCGCATCGAGGAGGGCTCGGGGTCGAGCGACGGGCGGCCTCGGATAGCGGGGATGCTCAAGCCCGGGACCACGCCGTTGCAGCTCAAGGTCATCTTGGTGGGCAGCCAGGAGGTCTACTACTTTCTCAAGATCGAGGATGAGGAGTTCAGCCGGCTGTTCAAGATCAAGGCCGACTTCGGGCCGTCCATGGAGCGCTCTCGAGAGGGGGTCCTCAAGCTCGCCCAGTTCTTGGGGCAGGTCTGCCGCGAGGAGAAGTACCTGCCGCTGCACCAGTCCGGGGTCGCGCGGCTCATCGAGTACGCGTCGCGCAAAAGCGGCCACAAGCAGCGCATGACCACCCGGCGCGGGGCGCTGCTCGATGTCCTTGCCGAGGCCAACCTCTACGCGAGGGAGGCCCGGGCCCGGTCCATCCGGGATCAGGACGTGGAGCGGGCCATCGCCGAGGAGCGCGAGCGCCACGCCAGCCTGGGCGACGCCATCTACAGGCAGATCTCCGAAGGCTCGATCATCATCGCGACCGAGGGCGGCGCGGTGGGGCAGATCAACGGCATCGCGCTCTACGACATCGCCGGCAAGTCGTTCGGCATCCCCGTCCGCATCACCGCCCGGACCTACGCCGGTCGCCGGGGGGTGGT
>JAABTR010000682.1 GCA_011389755.1 Deltaproteobacteria bacterium
GATCTCGGAGAAAACCAAAATGAGCAGGGTCAGCCCCGCCGATATGAGTCCGAGAGAAGAGTCTCCCCAAACAAGCGCGGCCTGAGCCCCGGCTCCGGCGGCGCCGACGGTGTGGGCGATGGTGTTGAGGCTCAAGATGGCCGCTAAGGGACGCTCCACATCGTCCTTGAGGGCCTTGAGCTTGCGTCCCAAAGGCGGGCTATGTTCCAAGGTCGCGCCGACAAAGCCGGGGGTGACGCTCAGAAGCACCGCTTCCGTTATCGAGCACAAAAAAGAAACCCCAAGCGCTAGCGCGACGTAGACGAAAAGCAAAAACAAGTCTTACCTCCATTCGATGGCGCCACAAGATACTGCAGCCGGGGGCTTTGTAAAAGATCCGGGTGCCACCGATTCTCGTCGCCGCATCGATTCGGGGCTTGATCGCGGCTTGATATATTTGGCTTTCAGGAGCGTCGCGCTAGACTTGTCTAGAAAATAAGACCGGCTTTTTTGCGATTTGTTCGAAAGGATCACTATGCCCAAAGCACTGAGCCCTCGTCTGGAGGTGTCCGGCACAGCAACTGTGGAGCTGACAGACAAACAAAGAGAAGCGCTCGCTCGGGTGCGCGGGAGGATCGCAGGCGGCGACTACACTCTGGAGGCCGTCGGTTGCCCCTGTGAGGCCGACCACGACATCACCATCGCCAACATCGACAGGTATGGTCTGGCGGTGGGAACTCAGCTCTGCATGAGCTGCGGGCTGATGCGCTGCTCTGCGCGATTCGACCAGAGGTCGATGGCGCGTTTTTACGCCGAAGACTACAGGGACATGTACGACCCCCTGGGCCCTGTTTTACATTTCGAAACAGACGTGAAAGCGGGCCAGTGGATGATCAGGCAGATGCCCAAGCTCTTCGGCATCAGCGAGGTCATCTTCGACATCGGCTGCGGCACCGGCGGCAAGCTGCTGCCGATCTCGGCGCTGCCGGGAAAGCGGGCGGTCGGGTGCGACTTCGCCCCAGATTTCATCAGCCATGGGCGCTCACGGGGGGTCGAGATCGTGGAAGGAGGCGCCGCCGCCCTGGTCGAGAAGGTGGGCAAAAGAGCCGACCTGGTCATCTTGTCCCACGTGGCCGAGCACTTTCTCGATCTGGAGCGAGAGCTCACCGAGGTCATCGAGGCGATTAAGCCCGGAGGGTTCCTCTTCATCGAAGTTCCCGGCGCCGTGGGAGGGTTCGAGTTGCCCTTTTATCGGAGCGACATTCTGCGATACGTCCAAAACGCCCACGCCTACTACTTTACCAGGCAGACCTTAACCGCGGTGCTCACGTCCTTGGGGCTCCAAGTGCTCTCCATGGATGAGAACGTCTCAGGCGCCGCTTTGAAGCCGCTCGACTGGACACCCCGCCCCATGAAGCTGCCAGCGAATTCAGCCGAGGCGCTGCGGATCTTGTCTCATTTGTCGAAGCTCGAGTCGGACATCTTGAAGGGACAGGGCGCTTCAGCCGGGACGTGACCCAGAAAGAACCCTTGGGGTGATCACTGAGCCGCGGCCAAAAAGCTGCGCAGCACCGCGTGGAGGATGCCGCCGTGGTGGTAGTATTCGAGCTCGACGGTGGTGTCGAGGCGGCACAGGACTTCGAATGTGACGGTCCCACCGCTTGAGGTTGTCGCCGTGATCGGGATTTTTTGACCCGGCCTCAAGGTCTCGTCCACCAAAATGTCAAAAGTCTCGTTTCCCTCGAGGCCGAGCCTCGCGAAGGTGTCCTTGGGCAGAAATTGAAGCGGGAGGACGCCCATGCCGACGAGGTTGCTCCGGTGGATGCGCTCGTAGGATTCCGCGATGACGGCTTCGACGCCGAGCAGACGCGTGCCTTTGGCCGCCCAGTCCCGGCTCGAGCCCATTCCATAGTCCTTGCCGGCGACCGCTATTATCGAAGTGCCTCGCTCGCGGTAGCGCTGGGCCGCTTCGAAAATCGTGGTGACTTCCCCCGTTTCAAAGTCGGTGGTGAAGCCGCCTTCGGTCCCCGGCGCGAGCTTGTTTTTCAGGCGAATATTGGCAAAGGTGCCACGGGTCATCACCTGGTCATTGCCCCTCCGGCTGCCGTAGGAATTAAAATCTTTGGCGTCGACTCCGAGCTCTAGGAGATATCGTCCCGCCGGGCTGTCCTGGGATATGGCGCCCGCTGGGCTGATGTGATCCGTGGTCACGCTGTCGCCCAGGTACAAAAGAGCCCGCGCGCCGCGGATCTGCTGCGGCTTGTGGGGCTCGACAGACATATTTTCAAAGAAGGGCGGGCGCTGGATGTACGTGCTGCCTTGGGGCCAGGAAAAAGATTGCCCCCCCTCAACCGAGATGGCGTTCCACATTTCGTTTGCGCTTTCGATGCCGTCGTACTTGGAACGAAACAGCTCGGGTCTGTAGGCGTGTCCGAGGAGCGCCGAGATCTCATCAAAGCCGGGCCACAGGTCCGCGAGAAAGACGTCGCGTCCTTCGTTGTCCCGGCCCAGAGGCTCTCGCTCGAAGTCGATGTCGATTCGACCGGCCAGCGCGTACGCCACCACCAGCGGCGGTGATGCCAGGAAAGCGGCCCGCAGGTGGGGGTGGATGCGCCCTTCGAAGTTGCGGTTCCCCGACAGCACCCCGGCGACGACCAGGTCATTTTTTTCGATGGCTTGGGCCACAGCAGGGGGCAGGGGGCCGGAGTTGCCAATGCACGTGGTGCAGCCGTATCCCACGACGTGAAACCCCAGGGCCTCGAGGTGTGGCAAGAGCTTCGCCGACTGGAGGTAATCTGTGACCACCATCGACCCCGGCGCCAGGCTCGTCTTGACCCACGGTTTGGTGCGAAGCCTCTTTTCGGCGGCCTTTTTTGCCAAAAGACCCGCGGCGAGCATCACAGCGGGGTTGGAGGTATTGGTGCAGCTGGTGATCGACGCGATAACCACGGCGCCATGTCCGATTTCGAAGGACTCCTTGCCCTCCAGGGTCACCGGCACCGCTGTGTCGCGCGTTTTGCTGGACTTTCCAAACCCCCCCTGCTCGGTCGGCATGGCCAAGGACCGCTGCCAAGAGTCCTTCATGTCGGTCAAAGCGATGCGATCCTGCGGCCTTCTGGGACCGGCAAGGCATGTCTTCACCGAGCCCAGGTCGATCTCCAGGGTGTTTTCGAAGATCGGGTCCACCGTGTCTTCGGTTCGAAAGAGGCCTTGGGCCCTGCAGTAGCTCTCGACGAGATCGATGAGCTCCTCGGAACGCCCGGTGTTTCGCAAATAAAGAAGTGTCTGCTCGTCGACCGGGAAGAAGCCCACCGTGGCGCCGTACTCGGGCGCCATGTTGGCGATGGTGGCGCGATCTGTCACGGTCAGCCCGGAGAGAGCCTTGCCGTAGAACTCCACGAACTTTCCGACCACGCCCCGTTTTCGCAGGGTTTCGGTGACGAGGAGCACCAGATCGGTGGCGGTGGCGCCGGGGGGCAAAGCGCCGGTCAGCTTGACTCCCACCACCGGCGGGGCGAGCATGTGGAGCGGCGTGCCCAGCATGACAGCCTCCGCTTCGATGCCGCCGACGCCCCAGCCCAGAATCCCGAGCCCGGCGATCATGGGCGTGTGTGAGTCGGTCCCCACCAAAGTGTCCGGAAAAACGAGGGTCTGTCCGTCATGGGGCTCGGTCTTTACCACGGTGCCGAGGTGTTCGAGGTTCACCTGGTGACAGATGCCGCTGGCAGGCGGCACCACGCTGAAGTTGTCGAAGGCGGACTGTCCCCAGCGCAGAAACTGGTAGCGCTCTCGGTTGCGGTCGAACTCGAGCTTAGTGTTGTACCAGAGCGCCTCTGGGGTTCCGTATTCGTCGACCTGCACGCTGTGATCGATGACGAGATCCACCGGGATTCGCGGATTGATTCTACCCGGATCGCCCCCCATATCCACCATC
>JAABTR010000683.1 GCA_011389755.1 Deltaproteobacteria bacterium
GAGCTGACCGTGACCGTGGCCGCGGCCACCCTGACAGGCGGCCTCTACGATGTGGCGGTGGCCAACCCCGCGCCCGCGGGCTGCGTCACCACCGAGGCGGTCACCTTTGCGGTGGTCCCGCCGCCCAGCATCACCGAGCTGCGCCCCAACCCGGTGTGCCTCGACGAGGGCGCCGTGAGCGTCACCATCTCGGGCACGGGCTTCTTGGTGGTGGACGAGACGATCCCGACGATCTCCGTGGGCGGCACGACCCCCGGAAACGTCACCGTGACCGAGGCGAGCTGCACCGCCGTCGCTGGCGTGGACAATGTCCTGTCTTGCACCGAGATGGTGATGGAGCTTGCGCAGTCGAGCCTGCTGCCCGAGAACGGGCCGTTCGACGTGGTCATCACCAACCCGGCGCCCGCGGGCTGCTCCACGGCCGAGGCGATCGCCCTCGAGGTGGTGAGCGCCCCGAGCCTCACCGACGTCACCCCGTCCGCGATCTGCACCGGCGGCGGCATCTTCACCATCACCGGCGAAAACCTCGCTGGCGTGGACGCATATCTCGTGGACACCGACGGCGGCGAGGTGCGGCCTTCGAGCATCACCGTGGCCGAGGACGGCCTGTCCGCCCAGATCGCCTTCGGCGGCGGCCTGCGCCCCGACACTTACGACCTCTTCGTCACCGGCGCTGGCGGCTGCGGCGACTCGGTGGGCGACGCCATCACCGTGAGCCTGGGCCCGACGGTCTACTTCGCGGATCCCCCGGTGGTCTACAGCGGGGTGGCGACGCGAGGCAAGATCTACGCGTCCAACGTGGAATCGGCGCCGGGCTCGGTGACCATCGCCCCGGCAGGCGGCGGCGACGAGACCGCCCTCACCGACGTGGTGTGGGATGCGGGCAAACCCAACGAGATCCAGGCCACCATCCCCTCCGGTTTGACCGCCGGTGTCTACGACGTGTTCGTAAAAGAGGTCGGCGGCTGCGACGCCTTCTTGGCCGAGGGCATCACCGTGGTGGAGGTGCCGACTCTGGCGCTCTTGGATCCCGCTCTCGATCCGCCCTTTGGCGAACAGCAGACCAACGTGGCGGTCAGCGTGCTGGCAGAAGCCGACGCCGACCTCACCGGCGACCAGGTCAACTTCTCGGCCACGCCGCGGGTCTACCTCTCCAGCGCGACGCTCGGCACGGCCGAGCCCCTCAAGGCGGTGGTCTTCGAGTCGTCCGACGAGCTCTCGGCGGTGGTGCCCCCGCTGCCCGCGGGCGTGTACGACCTGGTGGTGGTCAACCCGAACGGCACCGTGGGCTTCCAGGCGAGCGCCTACGAGGCCGAGGCCGTGGCGCCTCCGCAGATCGACACCGTGCAGCCCAGCAAGATCGAAGGCGGCGCGGGCCAGAGCGTCGTCATCAGCGGCGCGAGCTTCGCCGATAGCGCCGTCACAATCGAGTGCTCCGACGGATCTGCGCCCACGGCCCTGGTGACTTCCGAGACCGCCACCGAGCTGGGGGTCACCGTGGACGCCTCGGCCGCCGGGCACGGCGCGGCCTGCCTGGTCACCGTGACCAACACTTCGAACGAGACGTTCGACGAGTGGTCGGCCCTGTCGGTGACCAACCCGTCGGGCAACCTCAGCGACTTCACGTTGACCTCGCAGACCCTCGTGGGGCGGCGGGCTTCGGCCGTGACCGTGGCCCAGGCCACCCGCAAGGCGCGGTACCTCTACGTCATCGGCGGCGACGGGGGCGACACGAGCACGGCCTTGTCCTCGGTGGAGGCGGCGCGGCTCGACGCGTTCGGTCAGCCCGGACAGTTCCGGTCGATCCCCTCGCCCTTGCCCGCAGGCCGCACCCTGGCCTCGGCGCGGACCTTGGGCGACTTCATCTACGTCATCGGCGGCGCCGGGAGCGACGGCGGACCGACGGACGAGATCCTCCGAGCCGAGGTGCTCGATCCCCTCGACGCGCCCGTGGTCGACAGCGTGAGCCTGAGCTTCGCCGAGAGCGGCGAGGGGCTCGGGGAGGGCGCCTGGACCTACCAGGTCTCGGCGATCTTTGCGGCAGGAGATGCGCGCAACCCCTCCGGCGAGAGCCTGCCCAGCGAGCCGGTGACCCTGTACGCGCCGAACGTGCCCGACGGGGTCGAGGTGGAGCTGTCGTGGCCCACCGTCACCGGCGCCGCGGCCTACCGGGTCTACCGGACCCTGACCGTGGACGGGACGAGCAGCGACATCCGCCTCCTGGTCGAGGTGCCGGCGGTCGCCGGCGACACCCAGAGCTTCACCGACCTCAACCCGGCGGCGTTCGCGGACGAGACGATGACGCCCCTGATGATCGGCGATCTGGGCGAGTGGCACGTAGCCGCAAACCTCACCACCCCCCGGGCCGCCTACGGCATCGCCACCGCGGCCCAGACCGGGTGCGACGCCCGCTGGTACGTGTTCGGCGGCGAGACAGACGCCGCCACCGAGAGCCTGACCTACGAGGTCGTCGACATCTCGAGTGGGGAGATCGGCGATGTCAGCGAGTTCACCGCCGGCGGGACCATCTCGGCCCGGCGCGAGCACGCGATCTGGATCGCGGATTCGGAGAACTCCACGGCGACCGGGCTCGGCAGCTGCGAGCTCTACCTCTACGTGGGGCCGGGATTGTCGGGTGAGTCCACCGTCGAGAGCAACGTGCGCGTGGCCACCTACAGCGGGGGCGCAAACGGCGAGCTCGGCAGCTTCAACAACGCCATGGGCGCCGGAGCGCCAACGAACTGGTACGGCTACGCGGTGTTCCACAGCGGGAGCGTGGCCTACTCCATGGGTGGCGTGCGCGGCGGTGCGGTGAGCGCGGCCGTGCATGACGCCGAATTCGGGGTCGACCCGACCCTGTCCAACTGGAACGACGCTTCGGTGGCGCTCAAAGCCGCGCGGTCCCACTACGGGTACGCGCGGTACGGAGCCTTTAACTACTTGGTGGGCGGCGTGGACGCCTCGGGGGCCGCACTCGCGACCACCGAGCTGAACGTGCGCTGATTGAGGAGGGTTTAAAAATGAAGACGCAAAGAAAAGACAAGCACGCCGCATTGCTGGTGATCGCGGCTTCCATAACCCTCGCGGCCGCGTCACCCGCGCGCGCTCAAGAGGCGCAGGCCGAGGCAGAGGGCGACGCCACACAAGAGGCCGCCGTCTTGGAGGCCGGGGCCGAAACGGACGAATCGGACATCGGCTTCGACGCCGCCGTGAAGGTGGGCGGCACGTTCCACACCATGTTCAACGAGCTGTCGCCGTTCGTCACGGTGGAGATCGAAGGAGGGATCACCTTCCTGTCCGGGCGCGTGGAGCTGGATCTCGGCATCGCCTGGGCCCAGCCGCCCGCCGAAGGCTCGGGCTCGGACCCCCGCTTCGACGATGAATATTTCGAGTGGGAGCTCAGCCAGGACTTCTTCGCCTTCTCCATCCTGGCCCGTTACCGGTTCCTGGAAATGGGCAAGCTCTTGAACGTCTACGCTGGCGGCGGACCGCGGCTGTTCTTGCTGCGAACCGTGACAAACGGCAAGGCGAACGGCGAAGACCTCGGTGAGACCCGGCAGTACGAGACCCGCTTCGGCGGCGCCATCGTGGCCGGGCCCGAGCTGCACGTCGGCCCCGGCGCTCTGTCGGTGGAATTCGCCCTGGCCCTGGGCGATTTGAACGGGCTCGTCACCGGCGACACGTCCTCCTCGGCCCTCGACGTCCTGCTCGGCTACCGCTTCTTGTTCTAAAGCTCTCCTTTTTTGAACACAGATAATCCAAAGTGAGCGCCCCCACGAAAGGGGGCGCGGCCTCTTTTTGCCAAAACAGCGGGGGAAAGGGACAAAAAGGACGTTGAGGGACAAAAGGGAGTGCGACCAGGCAAGGCTGGTCCAGTGGGAAAGGAGGCGGCGAAGCCGACT
>JAABTR010000121.1 GCA_011389755.1 Deltaproteobacteria bacterium
TCTCATCAGCGAGTCGGGGATTTTGGCCGTCGTCGTCGCCGGGCTGGTGGCCGCTCTGAGGCGCCCTGCGCAACTGAAATACGTCAAAAAATTCAAACTCCAGCTCACCGAGCTGGGCATCGGCACCATTTTCATACTGCTGGCCGCAAAACTGGAGTTAGATCGTTTTTCGGGGTGGAAAATCCTGGTTCTTCTCGCGGTGGTGATGCTCGTCGTCCGGCCCCTCGTCATCTGGACCGCGACGGTCGGTCAGGGGTTCAGCATCAAGGAGAAGGTCTTTCTCTCCTGGATCGCGCCTCGGGGAATCGTAGCCGCGGCCATGGCGTCTTTGTTTGCCCTTCGCCTCGAGCAGTTCGGCTATGCAGAGGCCACCTATTTGGAAACGGTCACCTACGCCGTTGTCATCGCGACCGTGACCCTGCAGGGGCTGTCAGCCCCCTGGCTCGCCAAAGTCCTCAATTTGCAACGTTCGGATCGCAAAACGTGGGTGCTCATGGGACACCCAATCCTCGTCTCTGCCTTGGGCCGCGGGCTGAAAAGGTCTGGCATTAAAACCTTGGAGCTAGGCGGACTCGCCGAGGATGGTGCCCCTTTTGATCCCGATGATCCTCGTTTTAGCGACGTGCACGCGGTCTTGTTCGCGGACATCACCATGCTCAGCAACGTGTGGAGCGCCTTCAAGAAGGGGTTCAGGATCCGAGCCGACAATTACTACCGCTGGGCCACTTTTGAGCCCGAGCAAGACGGTGATACAAGCCCAGAACTCGACATAAACAACTGCAGCGCCGTCTGGAAAACAACCGTCAGCGCGGCCATCGTCTCAGGTGGGCTGGAAAACGGCAGCCACGCCATCGAGGTCATCGAGTTGGGGAAGAATCGCGACCAGGGACGCTTCGGCCCCGGCCTCTTGCCGCTGTTTTGGATCCACAAAGGCCGCGCGGTCATCGTCCCCGACCCCACGGACCCCAAAGAGCCCGCAGGAGAGATGGCGGTGGTGCTCAAACGCCGCATAATGGGCCTTGCTAACCTCTTGTCTCACGTCGAAGTCATCCCCTCGGACGACCAGGAAGCGACCTTCGGCAGCATATTGTCGCGGCTCATCGACAGCGCGGCCCAGCAATATCCCTCGTTACCCACCGAAGAGCTCACTCGAAGCATTTTGTCCCGCGAGGAGACCATGCCCGCCACCATCGGAGCCGGCATCGCCATCCCCCATGCCTACTCGGATGGGGTTGAAGCCAGCTCTTGTTTTTTATCTGTTGTTCCCGGCGGCATCTCGGACATGGCCACCCCCGATGATCTCCCGGTTCGGCTCGTGTTCTTGCTCATCTCCCCCCAAGGCAAGGCCTCGGTGCACTTAGAAAGCCTGGCCGCCCTCGCCTCCCTCGGGCAGGAACCGGAGTTCATCGACTTCATTTGCCGCCAGCGGGTTCCGGCACGCATCGCCTCCCTCATTCGAGAACGCGGATGAAGAACCGACTGTTCGAGGACAACGGCTTGTGCGCCGAGTACGACATGGAGATCGTCACGGGATTTTGCCTTCGCGAAAAAAAGAGCTTAGCCTTCCAATAACGTCTCACGAACAACACCGAGAAGAAATTCGTCTTGATAGTGGGCCGCGGCTAGCGACAACCCGACCGGGCAGCCGCAAGCGCTCAGAAGAGGGGCCGAGATCTCGGGGAGGCGTCCGACCCCGGAAAAGGATGTCACAGCCATTGTTCTAGCGTAGAAATCTTTGATTGCGTCCATCGTATTGAGAGCCCCCTTTAAAGGCGAGACAGTCGGCGTCGTCGGAAAACAAACAACGGTCCCCGGTTGCAAAAAACGCCCGATACCCTCGAAAAGGCGCTCGCACAGATCGATGGATCCCATGATTCGGCGACGGTCAAAGGCCTTCACGTTCCCATAGGCCATGGAAAAGGCCAATCCCAGCTCCGGCTCATGGGCTTCGATCCAGTTTCCAACCGCACTTTGAAACTCCGCTGTCTGCAGATCCCGCAATGCCGACTCGTTGCACGCGCTCAAACCCATCTCCCGGCCTGTGATGTCAAAAAACGCTACGGACTCGAGCTCGACTCCGGCCCGCTTCGACATCCGTTTCACCTCACGCCGTGCTGCCTCTCGAACCGGCCTGTCGGCCAGCTCGAACGCGTCCTCGAGTAAAACGATGCGCTTGAGCTCGGCGGTCTCTCTCGCGCCGCTTCGCAGCAAGACGCGCATCGCCCTATCCAGCGCGTCAAAATCCCCCGCCAAGGCCCCCACCGTGCTGACGCTCGGCATGAAAGGCAGGACACCGGCTTCGGAGATCCGATTGAGCGAGGGGCGCATCCCCCAAACCCCACAAAAGCTCGCCGGGACGCGGAGGGATCCCCCCGAGTCGGTCCCTATCGAAAAATCGGCGAGCCCGCAGGCGACCGATGACGCCGAACCGCTGGACGATCCTCCCGGGAGGCGTTCCGGGGCCTTTGCATTGAGCGGTGTTCCATAGAACTGGTTTTCGCCTTCGAGGCTATAAGTGAATTCATCTGCGACCACCTTCCCGACACAGGCGGCGCCGGCGGCGAGGAGCTGATCGACACACAGCGCGTTGTGGGCTGCGGCGGGGCTGTGTTCGCACCAACTCGGGCTGCCGTATGACGTCTTGCTCCCACCGATGTCGATGTTGTCCTTGACCGTAAATGTCAGACCGTCGAGCGTTCCTGAACCAAAAGGTTTTAAAGATAGCGTCTCCATAAATGCGCCGGAGGCCTCGATGGATATTTTGGCGGATGTCATTTTTTCTTCTCCAAGGTCGGTGCACGCTCGTCCAAGATACACCGCACGCCTCGAAGGAGCGAGGCGAAAAGCCACACGCGAAATCGGCCTTTTCGAGCCTGGTCCTGAGAAAAAGCGGGGAGCCGGCAATATCGTGCCCGAAGCCGCTTTCAGGGCTCGCGGAAGCGAACTCGACCTCGAAACACTACGTCGTTGACCTGTGGAGAAACTCGTCGTAACCATGTGGGCTGGCCGCTTCAGTTCAACGGCCCGAGAGGGCATCGGCCGTAAAAAAACACGAGGAGAAAATGACGAAAGAAACCGCAAGAATATCCTGGACCAAAGTTGACGAGGCCCCCGCACTTGCGACCTATTCTCTTTTGCCAATTGTCCGAAAATATATCGAAGGCTCGGGTATCGAGGTCGAACAGAG
>JAABTR010000122.1 GCA_011389755.1 Deltaproteobacteria bacterium
CCCGCACTTGCGACCTATTCTCTTTTGCCAATTGTCCGAAAATATATCGAAGGCTCGGGTATCGAGGTCGAACAGAGGGACATCTCCCTCGCGGGCCGAATTCTCGCCAACTTCCCGGAAAACCTCAGCGACGAACAAAAAGTCAGCGATGACCTGACCTACCTGGGCAACCTCGCCAAAACCCCCGAGGCCAACATCATCAAGCTGCCCAACGTCAGCGCGTCGATCAACCAGCTGATGGCGGCCATCAAAGAGCTTCAGGGCAAGGGTTACAACGTCCCCGACTACCCCGCCGACCCGAGAGACGAGGCCCAAAGGAAGATCAAAGAGCGCTATTCCAAGGTACTTGGAAGCGCGGTCAACCCGGTCTTGAGAGAGGGGAACTCCGACCGCCGAAGCGCCGTCGCTGTCAAGGAATTCGCTCGTAAGAACCCTCACCGCATGGGACCTTGGAGCAAAGACTCGAAAACCCACGTCGCCTCCATGAGCGATCGGGATTTCTTTGCGAACGAAAAATCCACCACGATGCCTCAAAGAGGCACGGTGCGCATCGAACTGGTCGCCGAAGACGGCCGGGCGACCACCCTCAAAGACAACTTGACCCTCGAAGCGGCCGAAGTGATCGACGCAGCGGTCATGAGCAAAAACGCCCTACGTGAGTACTACAAAGAGCAAATCGAAGACGCCAAAGCCAAGGGCGTCCTTTTGTCGGCTCACTTCAAGGCCACCATGATGAAAGTCTCCGACCCCATCTTGTTCGGCCATCTCGTCTCGGTTTATTTCGAAGACGTCTTCGAGAAACACGCCGCTGTCTTCGCCGAGCTCGGCGTCAATCCCAACCTGGGCATGGGGGATCTCTACGCAAAGATCGCCGCGCTCCCAAAAGACAAACGAGAAGAGATCGAAGCGGACATCCAGGCAAACTACGACAAGCGCCCACCGCTGGCCATGGTCAACTCGGACAAAGGCATCACAAACCTGCACGTCTCCAGCGATGTCATCATCGACGCTTCCATGCCGGCCATGATCCGCGACTCGGGTAAAATGTGGGGACCGGACGGAAAACTCGCCGACACCAAGGCGCTCATCCCTGACCGCTGCTATGCGGGGGTGTTTCAGGCCGCCATCGACGAGTGTAGAAACCGCGGCGCGTTCGATCCCTCGACGATGGGGACGGTTCAAAACGTGGGCCTGATGGCGAAGAAGGCCGAAGAATACGGCTCCCACGACAAAACGTTCGAGATTCCCAAAGACGGCACAGTGCGCATTGTAGGCCAAGGCGGCAACGCCGTATTGGAACAAAAAGTGGAGCGCGGGGACATCTTCCGCATGTGCCAAGTCAAAGACGGCCCCATCCAAGACTGGGTCAAGCTCGCCGTCACCAGGGGGCGTCTGACCGGATATCCCGTTGTGTTCTGGCTGAACGAAGAGCGCGGCCACGACGCCCAGCTCATCGAAAAAGTGAAGAAATACCTGCCGAGTCACAACACAGACGGTCTGGAGATTATGTTCATGGCGCCGACCGAGGCCGCCAAGTACTCCCTTGAGCGCATCCGGGAAGGCAAAAATGTCATATCGGCGACCGGCAACGTGCTTCGAGACTATCTCACAGACCTCTTCCCGATCCTCGAGCTGGGCACCAGCGCCAAGATGCTCTCCATCGTCCCGCTCATGAACGGCGGCGGCCTGTTCGAGACCGGCGCCGGCGGTTCGGCCCCCAAGCACGTGCAGCAATTTCTCGAGGAGGGTCACCTGCGGTGGGACTCCTTGGGCGAGTTCTTGGCCCTGGCCGAATCGTTGGAGCACCTGGGCACTTCCACCGGCAATAAAACCGCAAAGCTGTTCGCCAAGACCCTGAGTCAGGCCAGCTCCAAATTCTTGGATGAAGGAAAATCCCCCTCCCGCAAGGCGGGCGAGATCGACAACAGGGGCAGTCATTTCTACCTGGCTTTGTACTGGGCCGAGGCGCTCGCAGCGCAGACCGAAGATAAAACGCTTCAATCAAGGTTCTCCAAATTGGCCGAGTCCCTCAAAGAAAACGAAGAAAAGATCGCGGCAGAGCTCTTGGCCGCCCAAGGAGACCCCGCAGACATCGGCGGCTATTATTTCCCCGACTTCGACAAAGCCTCTG
>JAABTR010000123.1 GCA_011389755.1 Deltaproteobacteria bacterium
CATCTGGGCACTTGTCGCGTCCAATCCACCCAGGACAAAGAACTGTCCGTTGTAGAATTGGGCCGTGGCCCACATCTTGGGGACGTTCATGGGCAGGCCGGTCGACCACGTGCCGGACAAGGTATCGTAGACATTGACACGGTCGCTCAAAATCGCCGGCAAAACCGAGCTGTCCGCGATGTCGTGATCGTCTGCACCACCAAAGAAGTAAACGCTGCTGCCTCGAACCGCCGCCGCAGCCGCCTCGAAACCATGCCCACTGAGGCCGGGGCCGAGCGACCAGGAGTCGGACGCGCTGTCATAGATTTGGAGGATGGTCGTCCCGTCCGGTGCGTTGCCGTTGAGCACGAACATCTCGTCGCCGACGACAGCGCTTGAGAGCGCCCCCCGGCCCTCGTTGAAGGGTATGGGAGCGACAGCGGACCAACTTTGCGAGGCAAAATCGTACCGGTAGCCTAAGGCATTGCGATTACTTTGGGGAAAGCCCCCAAAGATGTAGAGAGCTTGCCCGATGATACCCGACGCAAAACCCCACTCAAAAGTCCGGGGCGGCGCTGTCGCCGCGGCCCAGCTATTCGTGTCTGGGTTAAAGACCCGCATGCGCGATCCGCTCGGGTAACCACCGATGAGGAAGATGCGGTCTTGGTAGACGTGGGCCCGCGCTCCCCAGGTGTCACCGTCGGGGACATTGGCCAAAGAGCCGTCCCAAGTCCGGCTCACCGAATCGTACACATAGTGATACCGGTAGTTGGTGTTCGCGAAGAAGTGGTTTGAGCCGCCTAGGTAGTGCAAGCCGTCACTGAGAACCGCTGACGCCGCGGCCCCCGACGCATAGGGGACTGACGTGGTGAGCCACTCGTTATCGAGATCGTTGCAAATACCGTCCCCATCGGCGTCTCCTGAGGCGTCGTCCCCCGTGCACTGATCCTCAAAATCACAGACGCCGTCTCCATCGCTGTCTGCCTCGAGATTGCCGCAACCACACTCCCCCGGCTCGGTTTTATTGGGGTCGTTCGGGCAGCTGTCCGATTCAGTGTCCACATCTGAACTCGTACCAACATTTGATCCAGTGTCCGAGGTGACTGTGTCTGTGGCTGTGTCTGTGTCGGCATTCGGAGCACTGTCCGTCTGCGGGTCGCTGTCCGTCTGCGGGTCACTGTCCGTCTGCGGGGCACTGTCTGTTTGCGGGTCACTGCCTGTATCCGCGGCACTGCCTGTATCAGAATCGATATTGACGTCTGTTTCGCCCAACTCGCCTTCACTGAGCAGCTCATATCCTACTCGTCCACAAGACACGAGCGTCAATAACGAAAGGATTGTGTTCGCGAAAAGAAGGTGCGTCAGTGCCAACTTCATCCAATTATATTGTTAGGCGAAGCAACATTGTCAAGGGCTCCGCGGTGTTCAGTGCTCTTCCTTTTTTTCACCGGGCAGGGGCGTGTACTCGAAGTGCGCGCCCTTTTCCTCGACGACGCGCTTGTACCAGTGCTTCGGATAGCCCGGATGGGTGGCCTTGCCCTTTTCGTCTTTGACGTTGCCGTCGAGGTACTTCCAGAGCAAGAACTCGCCGAGCTCGCGGTACCTCGCCACGGTCTTCGAGGCCTGCTCGGCCGAGTACGCGGTCAGGTAGGCTCGGGCGCCCTCAGGCGACCTTTTGTAGTGCTCCATGGCGGTCTTTTCGATAGCGTCTTGGCGGTCCAAAAAGCCGCCTTCGAGCTGCCGTTGCACCTTTTGAACGTCTCCTATCATGTCCTTGTATCGCAAGTAGCTGTAATTGGACACAAAGTTGAACACCCAAAAAGCCGAGTCCCAAGAAAAACTCTCGAAGTCCGCGGTGCCCACCGCGTAGGAACGAGGCGGCTCGCGAATGCCGGCGTACATGGGCACGTAGACCGTGGCGGCGGTGTCGTCGACGCCGAACCAGAGCACCCCGCCGATGGGATCGGGCAAAAAGGAGCGCATCTGCGCCACGAACGAAAAGCCGGTCTGCTGGGTGGAGGTGGCGCGCTCGTTGAAGTACTTTTTGCCCTCGTGCTCCCACGTGAGCGGCCGCCAGCGGTAGGGCAGCTCATAAGGGCCTGCGCCGATGTCCTTGGTCATGTCGAGCTCGGTGCCCTGGAAGTGATCGCGCATCAGCTCCATCACGTCGCGAGGTGAGAGCTTTTTGTCCGGACGGATCCACAAAGGCATGGGTTCGGCGCTTTGATCGCCTTTGATGTAGTCGATGGGGATCTTGTTTTTCGGAGCAATCCGGTTGAAAAAGGCCCACACTCGCGCCTCGCAAAATCGCAGGGCGCCGTAGTCCATCGGGGCATAGGTCGCCGAGAAGCTGAAATCCTTGTCCGCGCCGTCGAACCACCCCTTTTTTCGGGCGAAGTCGATGACGTCCTTCGAGTACAACGTGCCCCGCTTATCGTTCAGGGGAAACTCCCGGATCCGCGCGTGGTTGGCGTGGGCCGCCACGAACCCCTCGGGGAGGCGCCGGGCCACCCAGACCGCGCCCTTTTCGTCCTTGCCCTTGCCCACCATCTCCATGAGCCAGACCTCGTTCGGGTCGGCGATGGAGAAGCTCTCTCCCGAGCTTGAGTAGCCGTGCTCTTGGGCCAGCTCGTCCATGACGCGAATCGCCTCTCGGGCCGTTCGCGCCCGCTGCAGAGTCACGTAGATGAGCGACCCGTAGTCGATTTTACCCTCGGGATTGACGAGCTCCTCGCGGCCGCCGAAGGTGGTCTCGCTGATGGCGAGCTGGTGCTCGTTCATGTTGCCCACCACGGTGTATGTCTTTGGCGCCTGAGGGATCTGACCGAGGTACTTGCCCGTGTCCCATTCGTGGATATCGAGCAGCTCGCCTTCGAGGTGCGACGCGCCGGGGGTGAAGTAGAGCTCGCCGTAAAGATTGTGGGAGTCGGCGGCATACGTGATCATCGTGGAGCGGTCGGCCGACGCGCCCTTGGAGACCAAAAAGCTCGTGCACGCCTCGGCGCGGGGAACCAGCGCCACGCTCATCAATGCCGTTGCCAATATCAGCTTCAACGCTTCCATCTCTTTCCTTTCGCCTCTACCGTGGGTCCGTTCTTCATTTTTTGGCCTTCCCAGATACCACAAACACGCCCGATGATCGATCCTCGCCAGCGATAAAGGCACGACTACCGAAACATCTGGACAAGGAAGATAAGGCGGGGGGGCTGTCAGAGCACCTGAGCGCGCTGAAAGAAGGCTATGACCTCTTTGGCGATATGGGGGCCGTGGAAAAAGACCAAGGAGTGGTCGTAGCCGGCGTATTCACGAAACTCCTGGGGTTTGGCGCTCGGAAACGCGTTCAAGGTCATGCGCGCCTTTTCGATGGGCATGGTCTCGTCATTTGTGCCGTGCAGCACCAACACGGGGCAGGTGACCTTTTCGGTCGCCTGGCGCGCGTTGCCCTGGTTTACCATCATGCTGAAGACTTGGTAGTAGTAGGGATACGGTCGCAGATAAAAGAAGTCGCTAAGCTCCACCTGGCCGGGCGACTGGGCAAAGTCCTTTCGCTCGAAGGTCCACTCCACCACGCCCCGAAGCTTCTCCGGCGGGAGCGACAAAGCTCTTTGTCCCACATCGGTGCGCCCTTTGACCTCTTCTTCGCTGCTGCCGAACATGAGCGAGGAGGCCAAAACCAGCGCCTTGACGTCGACGTCGTCGTACACGCTCGCCAGATCGATGGCCGGATAGGTGCCCATCGACACCGCGACGATGTGAACCTCGTCGACGCCGACGGCCTGGAGGAAATCACGCGCGATGGCCGC
>JAABTR010000124.1 GCA_011389755.1 Deltaproteobacteria bacterium
ATAATCGGACGAACGACCGCTGTACATCAAGCTGCTATCGGGCCAAAGCGGCGCGAAGAGCTCGAAATGCTCGGCGAGCCCGTCGCTGTAAAGCCAGATGCGATTGTCGATGGTGCCGCCGTGGAGAAGAAGCAGGGCAGGTGCTCCCGAAGCCGGCCCCGCGATGTGGAGATACTCGTATTCGTGCCCCGAAGGTGAGGCCGCGGTCTTTTGCTCCCAGGGACCGAGCTCGACGTCGGGCCTGGCGATCCGTGACGGCGAAGGGATGCAGCCGGTCTGGGAGGCCAAAAGCAAGAAACCAATGATCAGCAAGGTGATATTCATCCGCATGTCACTCTCCTGTGCGCTCGTGCATTTATTGTCTCGACAGCCGCACAATTATCCGCTTGACGACGAAAATCAACCCCGCTTGGTGGAAATAGACGCGTGTCTCTAAGCTCAGGGCGTGTCGCCCGGCGCGTCCTGGTCGGTATCTTCATCCTGTTTTTGAGCCCGCGCCACCAAAACCTCGACGCGATACGACTCATCGAACCCGCTGGAGATATCTTCAAAAATGAGCTGGTATTGCTTGCTCCGCCCCGGCCCAATCTTGCAGTCCACGAACCGCCCTCGCCTTTTGAACATGCGGCTAAAGCGGCCTTTTTTTCGCTTGTGAAGCCGGGCGTCCTTGTAGACGATGCCGCACGGTCCCTTGGTTTCGAAGCGCGTCTGACCGGCCTCGTCGATGACCCTCGCCTCGAGCAAAACCTCGGTGTACTTGGCATCGGTCTCATTGACGACGCGCCCGTTAACAATGAGGATCTCGTCGCCTCCCACGGAGACGAGCTTGCGCGGCTGTCCGACCTGCACGCTCAAGGCTTCATCGATCGATGGCTCAGGCCGCGCCTTGGCCGAAGCGCCCTTGGGTTCGGCGGGATCATCCGGGGAAGACAGCTCGCTCGAAGCGGGCGGCTCTTCGTCGGGGGAGAACAGAAAAACGACGAAGAGAGCCGCGAGAACAAACAAAGTCCCCGTAGCTATCCACACAAATAACATCTTTCTTTTTTTGCCCCCCGCCCCCGTGGGCACTTCGAACTTGGAGAGGCTGAGGATATTTTCACTGGTCCACTCCCTGGGGTTCTCTACCAGCTGCGGCGGCGGGTCTTGGGGCTCCTCTTTTGTGACTTCGATTCGGCCCGAGGGTTCTTTTTGGTAGTCGAAGACATCAACACACAGCTGCTCGGTCTCGGCGTCTGTCTCGAGTCCCCCGTCCGGCACGCTGGGAATGTGCAGCTGCGTCATGTCCCCGTCGAGCTCCTCATCCTTGGGCTCGGGGACCGCGAACTCTTCGTAGCCGGGGCCGACCTCCGCCTCAGCCGCTTTGAGAGAGACGACAAACACGGTTGCGCACTGGCAGCAGCGCATCTTCTGCGGCCTGTCACCGAGACTCTGCCGCGGCAAGACATCCGCCGACAAGCGATAGACCGCCGCGCATTCCGGGCACGAGATGAGCATTTCCGTTTTCAAATCTTCTCTACCTTCTAGACACAAAACATAATGCAAGCAGCTACCTCAGCAAGCCGCACGAGATTACCAAAGCAAGAGCGCCAGGTCGAGCAGCGAGGAAGAAGCCGCCGGCGCCACGCGCGCCAAAGAGCACGCTATCTGCTCCTGCGACAGCCGCCGGCTGCGAATCTCGCCTTCGAACCCTTCATCGCCCCATGCCTCCTCATCGTAGCCGGCTGCCCCCGACGCGCCGGCCGCCCCTGTGCCGCCGAGGATCGAGGTTTCCCGCTCTTCGAGACCATGCCCGGTCAAATCATACAAAGCTGAATCGATCCACGAACGGTAAGGAACCACGTCCACGGCCCAGCCCCCCTGCGAAGCCTGACAGATTTCATTCATCCCGAAAGAAGTCACCCCGGTGATCACCCACTGACCGTCTTGCACTGTGAACAAAGGTCCGCCTGAGTCCCCGTTGCACACCCCGGAAGGCTCCCCCATCTCGATGCGGTTTTTGTACAGCTCCAGCACCGTGGTGTCGCCCTGCCTGTGCGCCCCTGCAGAATTCGCCCCGTTTTCGCCCACGAGACCGTATCCGACGATCTTGCCCTTCTGACCAATCCGCGGCGAGGCCGCCTCGCGAATCGGGTAAATCTCGAGCCCTGTGAGGGGGCGGCTGAGCCGGATGAGGGCCAAATCGACGCTGTCCATGTCTTTGATGTCGCCCTTCCAGGTCTCGTGCAGCACGATCTCCTCGCCGGTCGCGTATGTGTTCTTACCGGGCCCGAGGATCTCGGCACCGCCGCGCACCAGGAGCAATTCCGGACGGGTGAGGTAGTTCACGCCCTTTGACGGCTCATAGACGCAGTGCGCGGCAGTCAAGAGCACGTGCTCATCGATGAGCGCGGCCGTGCACAAGGTCCCATCGCCCAAAAGTGCGAGCACACCCTTCCAGGTCTCGAAGTGGGTCTCTTCGCCAGCGACGATGCCCTCGGCCTCGTACCAATCCTCAAAGGACCCGGCGCCGTTTTCGCAGCCGAGCAAGCAGGTCGACATGAGAATTTGAAAGACAAAGAACCGAAACCATGCCATCGGACGGCCCCGCGAAGCCCCCCCCGCAGCCACATTGCGATATAATGTATTTTTATTGTTCATAACGCATATTTTCTCACCTTGCACCCTTTCGCGCAATTCCTATTTTTTTATTTTATGTAATGATTTCAGTGTATTTTTACAGCAAGAGAGGAAAGCGATCCATTCCGGCTGTATTTTTTTATTCATTGCGCATCGACGAACCCTATCTGCTCGACGAGGGCGCGCGCGCGTTTGTGGCCCGGTCGGCTCTCGAGCACGGCCTCGAGCTCCACGAGGGCCTCGGCTGGGTTGCTCTCGGCCAGCGCAACCTCGGCCAAAAGGAGCCTCGCCTGGGGCACGAGCTCTTCGTCGACCGCCATGGCCGTCCGCGCCTGGA
>JAABTR010000125.1 GCA_011389755.1 Deltaproteobacteria bacterium
CGATGGCCTCCACGTGTTCTCCCCGGGCAAGAGAGATCCGCCCGGCCAGAATCCGCGCATCGGGGCGCTTGACCCGCTCGAGCTCCACGAGAGCCCGCTTTTCGTTGCCCAAGAGGTAGTGGATCCGAGCCAGGTTGATGAGGGCCTGCTCCCGAGCCGGTCCGTCTTCGAGATACCGCCTCTCGATGTCCGCGAAGGCCCGATCGGCCTCTGCCGGATTCGCCAGATCGAGGTTGAAATCGAGAGGCAAGACAGACGCGGCGACGGGCCGCGAGACAAAGAGCACCGCGGCTTCGCCGATCTGTGTGAGCGCCCAATCTTCGCTGGATCCGAGATGGCGAACGAGCCGCTGGTAGCGCTGGGGATGTGAGACAGGCACCAGCACCGCGTCGTAACGTTGACCGCGGGCCAGCGCATCAAAGGCCTCCGGGTGATCCACGGCCTCCAGGTAGCTTGCAAAAGCCTTTGGTGACCGCAAGATGAAGCGCCCGTCCATGACGACCCGCACCTCGGAGCCAAAACGCCAGATCAAGAACCCGCCGTAGCGCGCCGAGGTAAAGACATGAACCGGCCGGTCGTAGGACGCGGTGAGCCTCTCCAGCTCGCTCACGCAATCGACCGGGACGCGGAAGGGAGCCGGGGCACCCAGGTCGGCGCGGTCTCCAAATTGGCGCACCGCTAAAAAAGCCACCCAGAGCAGGGCCGCGCTCAAAAAGCCGGCAAAGGTCACCTTCACCCACTTTCTGTGCGCTGCGAGTTGAAACGCGCGCCGCGTCGAGGCCGCGAGGTTGAAGGCCCCATAGGGCACGGCCAACCAGAAGAAAACGAGGATATTCCTGTTGGCCAAAAGCGCCGTGACGAACAAGGCCGCCAGCGCGCCGACGCGCGCGAGATCGATGCGGCGCGGCGGGAGCAAAAAACTCACCCAGACGAGCGCCGAGATCCACTTGAAAGAGGAGACGGCGAGCGAGGCCTGCCCGGCCTGCTCCAAGAGCAGGGGGGAGACGTTCTCCGAGACGTTGAGCGAAAAAAGGTCGCTCCCGTGGCTGTCGATCCGGAAAAACAGCGCAAAAGGAACCCGCAGCCCCTCGATCCCATACGGCGTAACCAACGAAGCGGCCACGCAGCCCAAGGTGACCAGGGCCAGCACCTTGCCTTGGCGCGCCGAGGTGTCCCGTGCCGCGCCTGATGAGTCGTCCAGGGCGAAAAAGGCGGCCGCCCACGCTCCTGCGAGGTAGCACGCGACGATGACCCATCCGAGCACGAACACAGGCTGGACGTTGCTCCAGACGATCTGGAGGACCGGCAGCGCCGCGACACTCAAAAGCCCCCGGCTCTTTCCGGCGCGGTAGCGCTCCAGGACAAAGACGAACAAGGAGATAAACAAAAGCGAGATAACGACGGGCCGCGCCATGAGCAGCGAGCGCGCACACCAGACCGAGGCCGCTGCCAGGGCCGCGAACCACAACGCCAGGAGCGGGTCAGCGCGGTCGCGCACCGCGCCGTAGCAAATCGCGAGCCCGGCCGCTACCGCCGCCGCTTTGGCGACGACGATCGCCGCGAGCCCCCCGGCCTCGTACAGGGCAAAGGCGAGCAGCTGAAAACCCCAGTGGAGGTCGATCCACGGCCCAGACGTGGTCGAAGACCAGGTGTCCGAGCGCAAAAACGCACCCTCTTGGACGATCTGGCGCCCCGCGGCCAGGTGCCACCAGATATCGGTGTTGACTATCGGGTAGAGCACGGCGAGGGCAGCGACGCCGCACGCCGCGGCCACGAGGCTCAGCTCTGCGATCTTCTTGACGGCGGGGTCCTTGCCCCCCAAGGAGGACGAAACGCTCAGCATGGTGCCCGGCGAAGCGCTAGAAGACAGCCAGGAGCACAGACAACAAGGACCGCCCAGCCATGGGCGCTTGCGCCCGACACAGACACCCTCCACGAGGATCTAGAAGGTCGACCATGGGAGGCTCCGCCTCCACCGCCACCGAGGCCGAGACCGGCCCGCCATGCCCCTGGGCGGTCAGCGTGTACGTGGTGTCCGCGCTCGGGTTGACCTCCAAAACCCCGCTGGGCTCCACCTCCCGGCCGTTGATATCCAGCGTGTAGGGGTAGTCCACCTCCCACGACAAGGTGACCGTCTCGCCCGCTGTCACCGAAGCGGCGCTCGCCGCAAAGGACGAGATGGCCACCGGCTGCGGCGCATCCACCACCGCAATCTCGAGCGCCTCTTGGGCCTCGCTGTCACCCGAAGCCGCGACCAGCGTAAATGTGCCGGTCTGTGCGGGCGCGAGCGTCTGCTCACCCGAGGTCTCCACCTCTTCGCCTTCTAATTGGACGGTGTCGGCGAAAGCCGTCTGCCACTCGAGGATCACATCTTCACCTGTGACGACCGTGAAGGAGCTCGGAAAGAACCTCACGATAGAAGGCGACGGCGCCGGGATGGCGGCCGGATCGCCCACCCACATGTGGGGCCACCCGTTGAACCCTCCCTCGACCATGGGCTCGGGCGTCGAGGCTTTCATGCCGCTGAGCTCGGAGACGTAGATATCGTACGCGCCCGCGTTGTGGTCGTCCTCGTCGGATTGCGCCGACAAGAACCACCTCTCGTCGGTGGAGATGCCCGGGTGGTAGGCGTACTTGAGCACCGGCGGGATGAGCTGCGCGTCGGCCTCGCTCCCCTCGCCGGGCGCTTCCCCCCACAGGATCCCCTTCTCGCGCCCCGCCAAGTACCCCCACGCTCCCGAGGGGGCCACTCCAGGCATGCAGCCCACGTTCCCGGCCTGCCCGAGCAGGACGAAGTCGTCTGGGTTTTCAAGGTCGATGCGCGCCACCCCGGAGACGCCCGAAGACCCCCGAGTCCGCGCGGCGAACCAGTCCCCGCCCGGGGACATAAAGCATTCGTTCATTTCAGTAACACCGCCGTGGTGGTCGGCTGTCCGGAAGACCTCGGCCCGGCTGAGCGCCCTGCCCGAGTCGTCGAGCTGAGCCATCATGATGATGGTGTGGCCTTGGCGATCCGGATCCGGCTTCGAGTAGTAGAGCTGACCGTCTTTGCCCCAGCTCGGCCAGTAGCCGTCGACGTCCACGAGCACCTCTTGAGCGCCCTGCCCCACCCCGAAGATCGAGACCACGTAGAGGCTCCAGAGCTTGAACTGGTGGTAGTCGGCCTCGCCTGAGATTTTTGCCTTGGCAAAGGCCACCCAGCGGCCGTCGGGGCTCACCTGGCACTCCACGTCCTGTCCGGTGGTGAGCGCCACGACCTCGTCTTTGTCCGGCAGGGTCATCCGGTGGACCTTGCGGGTCTCGGCCCGCCCCTCTTCCCCTCGAATCCACACCAAAAACCCCTGGGGCAGCTCGGCCGCCGCGGGGACGCACAAAAGGGCTATCAAAAGGCCCGCCACCGCCGCGCCGAGCGCCGGTTCGACCTTCTCGATTTGAAATCGCTGCGACATGATTCCTCTTTGCTGACTCGTCCGGCGTTCGAACCAGACCGCGATCCTTACTAGGGCTCTATCAACAAGACGTTGACCGCGCTGTTTGCGTGACTCAAGACCACCGCCGGGTACTCGAAGATCCCCACGCCTTCGGCCTCGAAAGACTCGCCCAGCGCGGCCTCGAGCTGGGGGTTGGTCTCGGAGTAGAGGTCCGATCGGATGTGCTCCACCGCTGCGCGCAGCTCGAGCACGGTGTAGGTCTTACCGATGTAGTCGTCTTCGAGCTTCGCGACGACGGCCTGCGTGTAGAGCTCGGGGTTTATCTTGGCGTAGACCTCGGCCCGCCCGTCCCCGTCCGAATCGGTGATCCCTTCTCCCAGGGTCAAAAAGCCCCGAAACGTCACCTCGGCATAGAGCGCTCCGTCTTGGACGAACAGCTCCTCGATCTCCTGTGGCTCCAAAACGCTGCTGCCTCCCCACCTCTGGCTCTCCACCGCGTTGCCGGCTTCGTACAGGGGGTTGGCGGCGGCGAGGTCCCAGTTGAGGAGAAACTGCTTGATCGCCGGATCCCAGGCCATCGCGTCCGCCAGAGTCTGCGCCGACAGCCCGGCCGCGTCCGCTGTGTCGAAGATGGCGGTGGTGTCAAAGGCCGAAACAGGGCCCCCCTCGACGTCCACCGGGAAATCGAACCCAGCCGCCTGCCCCTGGGCGAGGCTGGGCGGCTCGGCCGGCGCCAGCGGCGCTTCGGTGCTGTCGTCGCGGTAGAGCGCCGGGTTGTGGTGGTAGATCGCCCGCTCGATGCGCGCCCTGGTCGCGGCGGCCACGATGTCCACCGAGACCGTGTCCTCGGTCCAGTCGAAGTCGGCGTTGTGGCTCTCGGCCAGGGCTCTATCCGACTCCGTCACCCGGTAGGGCAGCGTGGCCAGGGACACCTCCACCGCGTTTGAACCCTCGACGATCTCCACCTGCTTCTCGAGCTTCTCGAAGTACCTGGCCTCGACAGTGAGCGTCCCTGCCCCCATCGCCGGTTTTTCGAGGGTGAAGACGCCTGCGTTATCGGTGACGGCGCTCGCGTCCCCCAGGCTGACCCGGGCGTCGCCGATCCCGCCTTCGTTCTCGTCCACAACCGTCCCGGTCAGCACCGTCTCGGCGGGAGCCTCGGTGTCTTGTGAGTCACAGCCGATAATAAAAACGGCTGCGAGCATCGTCGCCACGGTTCCTATGAAAGTTTTTTTCATGTTCGACCTCGTTTATTTTTCTGAAGCGGGTTTCGCACAAAAAACCTCAGCTGTCGCCGCCTCCCCCAGTTTTCGTTTCGTTTCCTGGATAAAGAACGATGGGCGTCCAACCCGACGCGCCGAACCGCACGTCCCTCTCCACAAACTCCCAGACCACGACTTTTTTGTTTTCCAAGATCTCCAAATCCATGGCCAGCTGCCTCCGCACCAACGTCGAGGCCCCGCCGTCGTTGACGATAGAGGCCACCGGAGACCCCAGCTCGTACGCGAGGTTGGCGATCCAGCCGGCCGCTTCGGGCGCGTCGGTCTGAAAGACCCGCGAGAAGCTGTCACCCAAGACGAGCACCTGGGACGCGCGCTCATCCTCGTAAAGCTCGCCGGTCCGGGCGTCGCGGACCTGAAAGACGTCGACGATCTGGGTCGCGAACAGCTCCTCTTGGAGTGGAATCCGGGTCATCTCCTGGACGTCGCCCCGGCGCTCGACGCTCACCTTGTGTCGCACGTAGCGCCCGGGATCGGCCGGCGCCTTCAAGCCCATCTCCTCGAGCCGCTTCGCCACGGCCTCGGCGGCGAGCTTCGCACCCAGACCGGTCCAGTGGGTGTCTGCCTCCATGTAGAGCGCCTCGCCCCGGGCGTCGGCGTCTTTGCGCGCCTCGAGCAGGGCATCGTGCAGGTTTACGTACTCGATCCCCGCGGCTTTCATCTCCTCCATGAGCAGCCGGGTGTTCTCGAAGACATCTTCGGACGGCGCCGCGGTGGATGAGAGGCGATCGGGATAGATGGAGGCCTTCCCCGGGACCGGCACCACCAGAAGGCGGATGCCTTTTGCGGCCAGCTCGCCCTGCAGCTGCTTCATGACCGCGATGGGATCACCGTTTTGGCTCGACGGCGGTTCACTGATGCGGAAGTACGGCTCGACGAGATAACGCACCCCCGGCGTGTAGAAAAACCAGCCGTTTTGCCCGTAGAGCGCCTTGGACCCAAGCTCCCGGGTCGCAAAATAATTTGCGGTCTGGTAGACGGGCCGCATCCAGTCTTCAAAAAACGAGTACTCCTCTAAGTCGTTCTCGAAAGCGCGCAGGTTCTCCTCAGTGGGCGCCTGACCAAACAGCTCGAGTATCTGCGGTGACTCGTCCGCGCGGATCTCCAAAGCGGCACGGGTGATGGGGACGATGAAGATCATCCCCAAAAACAAAACCGTAAGCGCTATGTCTGCGATCCGCATGGCAGCCTCTTCTTTTTAGAACTGGAAGTACAAAAACGGGTTGAACGCCTGGGCGAACATCGCCGAGACAGACACCGCGAACAGCCCGACGAGCACCACCACCCGCGCCGGGGTCACCTTCTGAGCAAAATCCCACGACTGGGTCCGAAAGGCGCTGAGCAAAACGCACATCGCCATCATCACGATGTTGCTCATTGTAAAGAGGGCGCCATCCAAGAGGTGCGCTGCACCTGCGAGCTCGGTGGCGCCGACCATCGCACCCCAAAAATGAACCGCTGAGGTCATATCCGCGGCTC
>JAABTR010000008.1 GCA_011389755.1 Deltaproteobacteria bacterium
TCCAAACCGGCGGTCCTTCGGGCGGCTGCCTCCCCGCGGACAAGCTCGACCTGTCGGTGGACTTCGATACGCTCTGGGACGAGGGATCGATGATGGGCTCCGGCGGTATGATCGTCATGGACGAGGACACCTGTATGGTGGACACCGCCAAGTACTTTGTCGGGTTCCTCAAGTTCGAGTCCTGCGGTAAGTGCACCACGTGTCGCGAGGGCCTCAGGAGACTGCACGAGCTCTTGGAGGACGTGACCTCGGGTCGCGGCACACAAGAGACCCTTTCTCTCATCGATGAGCTCTGCGACACCATCGAGGCCGGCTCTTTGTGCGCTCTGGGCACCACGGCCATGAACCCGGTTCGCTCGACCCTGGCCCTGTTTCGAGACGAGTATCAAAAGCACGTCGAAGACAAGAAGTGCCCGGCGGGGGTTTGCAAACCGCTCATCAAGTACGACATCACGGACAACTGCACCGGCTGCATGGTGTGTGCGCGGCGCTGTCCGGAGAGCTGCATCTCCGGCGAGAAGAAGAAAATACACGTCATCGATCAAGAAGCCTGCATCAAGTGCGGCATCTGCAAGGACGTGTGCAAATTCGACGCGGTACGCGTGGTCTAAAGGCGGAGGTGGACATGGAAAAGGTCAAATTCACCATCAATGGAGTTCACGTCGAAGCCGCCAAGGGCGACAACGTCCTCGACACGGCGCGGCGCTACGGCTTCGAGATCCCTTCGCTTTGTCACCACGAGGCCGTGACACCCTACGGCGCATGCCGTCTGTGCCTCGTCGAGATTAAGAAGGGAAACCGTACGAAGCTGACGACGTGTTGTAATTACGAGGCCCTCGAGGGGATCGAGGTCGTCACGGAGAACGACAAGATCCGCAAGCACCGGGCGATGGTCCTCGAGCTGATCTTGGCCGAGGCGCCGACCAGCCCCCAGGTTCGCAAGCTCGCCCAGGAGTACGGCGTCGACACGTCGCGCTTTCGTCGCGAAGAGGGCGATGTCAGTCAGGAGCGGGACAACTGCATCCTGTGCGGACTTTGCGCGCGCGTCTGCGAGGAGATCGTGGGAGTCAGCGCCCTGAGCTTCAACGGCCGTGGAGACAACCGCGGCGTGGGCGGCCCGTTCATGGAGGAGCCCCAGTCCTGCATCGCGTGCGGCGCGTGCGCCTGGGTCTGTCCCACCGACTGCATCGGCTTCGAAGAGAGGGACGGCAAGCGGATCTTGAAGAAATGGAACCGGGAGTTGCCCATGGCGACAGATGAAAACGGTCGCCCGGTGGCGCCCCAGTACCAGCTGTTCCACTTCAAGAAGATCGCGGGGCTCGCCGACGACTTCTTCAAGAAGGCCCCGGGCGCGCGCTAGGAGCAGCCTGCCCGCTTGGGCCGGGTTTCATTCCCGGCATTCCACCACATCGCGGATGGCTTGGAGCAGAGTCGCCGCTCTAAAAGGCTTGGTGACCAACCGGCCGCATTTCGGGAGCGTCAGCTCGTTCATCTTGCTGTCTCGTATCTCCACGTACCCCGTCATGTAGACGACCCGGAGCCCGCTGTAGGTTCTTTTGAGCCGTTTGTAGACCTCGGTGCCGTCGAGGAGCGGCATGACGATGTCGGTGACCAGCAGGTCGAGTTGGGCGCGGGAGCGCTCGGCCAAGCGAATCGCCTCGACTCCGTTGGTGGCGACGAGGACGTGGTAGCCATAGCTTTCGAGGATGCGCCAGACGTAATTGCGAACCGTGGCGTCGTCTTCGACGAGAAGAACCACCTCCGAGCCCGAGGGCAGGTTTCCCGGTTGGGTGTCCCTTGGCTTTGCCGACGCGGGTTTGTCGCTGGAAGGCAAGAAAATCATGAATTTCGTTCCCTTCCCAGGCGCCGACTGAACGTCGATCCCCCCTTCGGACTGCTTGACGATACCGTAGATGGTCGCGAGCCCGAGGCCGGTCCCCTTTTCCTTCTTGGTGGTGAAGAACGGATCGAAGATCTGGGCTCTCGTGGCGGCGTCCATCCCGAAGCCGGTGTCCGAGACGGCGATGACCAAGTAGCGGCCGGGGATGAGGTCGCCGGTGTCGAGCTGCCTCACTCTTGCAATCTCGATGTTCTGCGTATCGATGATGAGGGTGCCCCCTTCCGGCATGGCGTCCCGGGCGTTGACGCAGAGGTTCATGACCACTTGCTCGAGTTGTCCGATGTCCGCCTCGATGACGTCGGGCTCGGCGTCCAGGTTCGTGAGCAGCTCCACGTCCTCGCCCAGAAGCCGCAGCAGCATCTTTTTCATGTCGGCTATGAGGCTGTTGACGCTGAACGGCTCCACGGCGAGTTTTTGCCTCTTTGAGAAGGCCAATATCTTGCGGGTCAGGTCCGAAGCCAGGTTGCCGGCTCGCAGGATCTCGCTCGCGAACTCGCGCGTCTTGTCGGCGTCGCCGGGCCGAAGGTGGATGAGCTCCGAGTAGCCGATGATGGCGTTGAGCAGATTGTTGAAGTCGTGCGCGATGGGCTCGCCAGAGACATTTGCGTGCGCCGATCGAGGTCTTGTGGGGTGGACACGGCGTGCTCCAGGTTCGCAAAGACGAGCCGGGCCGACTCCAGGGCGTGGACATCGGTGAGGGGGGAGCTCGCGTTGGACACGAGCGCTTCGGTGGCGTGGGTCAGGGCGTCGAGACCGGTCGAAGCGGTCAGCTCTGGAGTCAAGGTGGTCGTCATTTCGGGATCGGTGAGCGACACATCGGGGACCACCGCTTTGCTGATGATGGCCATCTTGTAGCGTTTTTCGGTGTGGGTGACGATGGCGAATTGGGAGATGTCCGCGGCGGTGCCGGCGGTCGTGGGCAGAAAAATGAGCGGCGGGCAGGGCAGGGGGACGCGGTCAACCCCGCTGGGCCCATCCGGCCTCGACGACTCCGGGATCGGTGACCATGAGCACCTTTCGCCCTCCGAGATTTTTGATGTACTGGAGCGCGAGGAAACGGGCGCCGACCCCGAAGACGACCTCGGGCACGAGAAACTTGCGCAGATTTTCGATGTCGTGCTTCATTTGACCACTCTTTTTTAAAGGCACCTACGAAGGCCTCACGACGCACAGATCACTCGAACGCTTCGAAGAGGTCGAGCGAAGATATCGGCGCATAAATTGAACTTTTGTATTGTTGGGGACTGGTTTCAGTTCGATCAAGTGTGCTTTGATTTTTTTTTGTGTGCTCGCCGCCGGTCGACGCCGCTTGGGCTATCGGTCGAGCACTCTTGACATCGATGAACCCAGGGGTCGATAACCTCGTGTCGATGAAGGAGGTGCCGAACATGAAAACAGCTGGGTATACGTTCTTGTTTGTGTTGACCGCTCTGGTTGCGGCCTGCGGAACCAACAAAGCTGAACCCAAAGGGGACGATGGGGCAAAGAGCGACGAAGGTGGGTCGAGCGCGCCGGAGGTCGCCGCAGCGAAGGGGCCGGCTAAGCCGGGGACGTGCGATCGGGTTTTTCAAAAGCTCGAGAAGATGCCGGTGCTATTGCCTGTGGACGAAGAGCTCGCGTTCAACCCATCTTTTCACGACATCGATGAAAAGGAGCGGGAGCTCAAAATAGACGGGGAGACGGTCGGCTACGATTTCGTGGGGCTGGCGCCTGAGCAGACGCTTAGGCAGCTCTCCGGAGCGAAGGAGTCGCTGCGGACGATAAAGATCGACGTGGTCCAGTTGAGCGACGAGGCGGTGCTCGAGGCCCTGCGCAAGCTCCCCGTTTCAGAGCTGGGGCTCGTCGTCTCCCAGTTTCGATTTGACGACGCCGCGTTCGAGGCGGTCGCCGAGAGACTGGACGTGGGAGGGCTTCACCTCGGGCTCGAGAGGGCCACGGACCGCACGTTGGCGACGGCGGTGAAGATTCCCGGGCTCTGCGAGCTGGATCTGGAAGGCACCAAGGTGACCGATTCCGGCTTGAAACAGCTCGCGCAGGCCGACTCTTTGAAGTGGTTGAGGCTGAGCAACACCGCGGTCGGTGACGAGGGGGCGAAGGCGATCGCTCGTGTCAAGGGGCTGCGAGGTGTCTCGCTCCTCATGACCAAGGTCGGCGACGAGGGGGCGAAGGCGCTGTCCAAAGTGGAAACCCTCGAGTGGCTCGCGTTGGGGTTCAGCGGCGTGAGCTCCGAGGGGGCGAAGGCGCTGTCGAAGCTGAAAAATTTGAGGTACTTGGACCTTGCGTCCACCTCCATAGATGCAACGGCGATGAAGGCCATGGCCGAGCTGAAGAAGCTGCAGTCGTTGTCGGTCATGAGGACCGGCTTGACCGACGCGGG
>JAABTR010000009.1 GCA_011389755.1 Deltaproteobacteria bacterium
ACGGCGATGAAGGCCATGGCCGAGCTGAAGAAGCTGCAGTCGTTGTCGGTCATGAGGACCGGCTTGACCGACGCGGGCCTTGCGTCCTTGGAAGGGCTCACCGGCCTGACGCGCCTCAACCTCGGCCTCACCAAAATAGGGGATGCAGGTCTGGCGCACCTGTCGAAGCTCTCCAATCTCACCGAGCTCAATCTGATGATCACGCCTATCAGCGATAAGGGAATGAAACACTTGGCCAAACTGAAAGGGCTGCGCGCTCTTTCATTGATGAAGACAAAGGTAGGAGACGCGGGAATGGCCGATATCGCCGAGCTGTCGAGTCTCGAGCTGCTCAATCTGTGGTCGACGCAGGTGGGCGACGACGGGCTGTCCAAGCTCACGGGGCTCGACAAGCTCGAGACGCTCTATCTGACAGGCACGCGGGTGACGGACGACGGCATCGGGAGCGTGACGAAGCTCGACTCCCTCGAGGAGCTCTACGTGGGCGGGACCGGTGTCGGCGATGAAACCCTCGAGCAGCTCAAAAAGACGCTGCCGTCTGTTTTTATCACCAAGGCGCAAAGGATCAGCGGCTCCGGCGGTTGAAGCCCACCAAGCTTTACATCCTGAGGTAAACAGCCACAACCGAGCCGCTTTTTTCGTGAAAAAGACCCGCCTGAGCGGAAAACCTTTGCAAAATCATCGCGAGTTGGAGTAGATATCACCGGTGAGGGGAGCGAAAAAGAAAAACTGATGGCGCTTTATTTGTGAGTGATATGAAGGCCGAACTCCGCGCGCCCGGAGAAACAGGCTGACTCAGGTGGACCGACATGAAAAGCCTCAATCCCGAAATGACGCAGCTGCTATATGAAGTTTTGACCAATTCGAGCGCCCGAGACTATTCGGGCTACGAACACTCACGCCCTTTGTCGGTGAGACACAAGGTGGATGGAGATATCGTTTTTTTTGTCGAGGATCTCCTCGACAAAGCGGAGAGTCGCCTGAGCCAGGAGCGGGCAGAGGTGCTCGCTGACGTCGTGGACAGGGGGATCGTCTCTTGGTGTTTGGCTCTGGAGCCTTCTGAACGCACCAGGCTCGGGCTGGAGGGGCTCTTTGAGCTCGACGAAATGGATTGCTTTGGGGAAGATAGCGGCGTCCCCGGAGAAAAAAAACAGCCTTTGGCCACCGGCGAAGAGCTCCAGGAAAAGAGGCAGCAGCAGCTTCAGGCCATCGAGAACCTCGAGCGCATCCGCAAGCGCCTCGTGCGTCAGCTCGATGAGGAGCGGGCAAAAACGGTGAGGTTGGAAAAGGACATCGCCGAGATGAAGGACAAGGTAGCCCGCGCCGAGGACGACGCTCAGCCTGCGGATCTCCCCGCCTATGACGCCGAGTTTTCCCCCTACACACAGCTCACCGCCCATGTCTTCGCGCCACAGACCATGGAGACTCCGGTGGGGACTCATCACCTGCGCAAAGAAAACAGCAGAAGACACGACAGCAGCGCGAGAGGCAGCGGCGCGGGCCGAAGCCGCCGAAGTTAAACGGGCAGGGCGGTGCCTGGGCGGCGGCGTGTTTTTTAGGTGGGGCGCGGCGCGTCTTCGAGCAGATCGATCGCCAGGGCAGACCACGACTCGAGCTCGCTGCGGCGCCGGACGCGCAGATCCTCGATGTCAAAAAATCCCGATTGTGTCAGCTGGGATTCTCTTCGCTTGACGTCGGGGCCGGTCAAATCGCAAAGGTGTACGATGCCGAAGTGGACGCGGCCGACAGGGTTTGAGTCGTCGTTTATCAGACCGATGACCCGGGGCTCGAACGGTCCGCTGACTTCGACTTCCTCTTCGATTTCGCGCCGGACTGCCCGCAGGTAGGTTTCTTTGTTGCTCGAGCCGCCACGAGCGCCTGCCGGGTCTTCGTCGCAGGGATTGATGTGCCCGCCGACGCCGATGGAGCGGTTGCCCACGAGGCGCGCTTCGCCTGCCCCTGTGCCGCGGACATAAGAAAACACCCGGTCTTCGTGGCGAAACAACACGTAGGGGATGATCTGCTGGAGCGATTCGTCGTGCTCCGCAGCGGCTCTCGGGTGAAAGTGGTTGTTTTGTTTGGACAAGATGGTGTCGATGTAGACCGAGACCTCTTTGCTGGTGCCTTGAAAGGCGCCGAGGTCTTCGAGCAGGGTTCGACTAAAGACCAGTATCTGCTCGCCGCTATATCTATCTTGCATGGTGCAATTCCTAGTGTTTGTGGACCTTTTCGAGGTCTGCCGCCGGAAAGTGACATAAGGGGCGCCTTTTCGTCAAGGCGGGTGGCAAGTCCAAACGCTTCGGCGTAGACTGCGGACCGGCCAAAAGAGACAGGACGCGCCCAAAGACATGAAGATTCGCACGAAAATTCTCGGTTTGTTCACCCTGGGAGCCGTGGTTCCGCTGCTCGTCAGTCATTTCTTCGCGGTGAGCATGGCCAGCTCGGCCCTCAGGGGCAGCATCGCCGGTTCTGTGGTCGATGCCACGACGCTCATGGCCGGGCAGATATCCCAGAGGCTCGAGCGGCTTGTGATCGATTTGGAGAACACGGTGTTGTCCATGCCGTTTTCAAAGCTCGATCGCTCCAATCTTCACCCGGCCTTGGAAGTTCCGTACCGCCAACTGCCCGAGGTCACCATCGTCGCACTCTTGGATGAATCGGGGCGCGCGGTGACGCCGCCCTACGTGAAAAGCGCGCAAGAGGCGAGGGCTCTGGGACGAGAATCGGTATCCCAGAGAGATCTCGACCTTTTCTCCGAGAACGTGCCTCTGCGCTTGGCGTTGTCCGCCGAGGCGGCTTTTGGGCCGGTGTATTTTTCGTCCAAAGGAAAGCCCCGTATCGTCGCGGCTAAATCGTTTCAGGCACGAGAAAAAGGAAAGCGATGGGTCTTCGCGGTGGAGCTGTCACTCGCTTCAACGTGCGAGCTGGTTTCTCGTTACGAAGAAGAGGGCGTCAAATCGGCGCGACTCTTCGATGCGCGGGGCACTGTCTTTTGCGTCGAGGCAAAAGACGCCGCCTCGACCCTCGTCGACCCGCGCACGCTTGAAAATCTTGTCGCGTCCCGGCGCATCGGGACCTACACGCACCCTTCCGGCTCCGCGGTGCTCGCTGCCGCGGCACCTATCGGGGTCACCAACTGGAGCCTCTTGTTCGAGCACTCCGAGGAGATCGCGCTTAAACCAGTTAAGACATCCCTTTACTGGACGGCCCTCTGGGTCGGGGTGGCGCTTGCCATCGCGGTTGTCGGCGGTTTCCTGCTGGCGCGCGGCTTGACCCGGCCCATCGAGTCTCTCGAGGTGGCCGCTCAGAGTATCTCACACGGCAAGTACGGTGCGCTCATCGAAGTCGGCTCGCGAGACGAGCTCGGCCGGCTGGCTGAGGCCTTCAACCATATGAGTCGGGAGATTCAATCGTGGAATCGGGAGCTGACCGCGCGGGTGCAGGAGCGGACAGAAGAGCTCCGAGAAGCTCACGAGCAGATCCTCAAGACGCAGAAGCTCGCAGCGGTCGGCGAGCTGGGATCCGGAGTCGCGCACGAGATCAACAACCCGCTGACCGGGGTTATTGGCACCGCTCAGCTCCTCGAGGCGACGGTCGAACCGGGCAGCGAGGTGGCGAGAGGTCTTGGGGACATCGTTTCCGGAGCAAAAAGAGTGGCCGAGGTCGTCGACTCGCTGCTTCGATTGTCCCAAAGTCAGGTGTCAGCCCAGATGCACATGATCGACCTGTGCGAGGTGATTCCGAGTGTCCTGGCGATGTTCGAGGCTCGGTTCCAGGAGCATGGCGTCGTCGTGAAGACCTCCATTGACAGAGAGTGTCGCATCTATGCGATCGAGAACGACCTGAGGCTGGTGCTCAACCAGCTCATCGAAAACGCTCTTCGAGCCATGGCAGGTGGCGGCCGATTGCTGGTGGAAGCCGAGCGGGTGGACGGCGGCGCCGTCAAGCTTCGTGTGAGAGACACAGGCGCCGGCATGCCCAGCGAGGTTCGGCAGCGCGCATTCGATCCGTTTTTTACGACAAATGCGCCGGGTAGCGGGGCCCGAGGTCTCGGGTTGCCGATGGTGCAGCGAATCGTAGACGAGCACGACGGACGTATTGTATTAGAATCAGAGGTTGATCGAGGGACCATAGTGAAAATATACCTACCCGGTGTTGCTCGGTTGTCTCGTGCTTAGGTGTCGCAAAAAAGAGGCATCTAAAAAAAAGCGGTCGCAACCACCCAGGAGATTTTAAGTGAAGAGAGACGACCCCACGGCGCGTGAGCTGATAGACAGCATGAACGAAGAACGCTGGTTCCAGCTCACGAAAATGGCGGAGATGGGGCTGTCGTTCGCGGCGATTGTCCACGAGTCGCGGCAGCCTCTGTCGGCGGCCAAAATGGCGCTTCAGCTCATGAGATCGAGTCTCGATGATCCCCTCGAGAGCCGGGAGTACCTCGCTCAGGCCTTGGGGCAGCTCTCCCGTATCGAGAAGCTTCTGGACCAGGTGCGCGGATTTCTTCGGCCTGCTTTGCAAAATCGGGAGCTCGCCGATCTCTGCGACGTCGTCTCCCGGGTGCTGGGCATGTGGACCGGTGATCTGGAGAGCAAGGGGATTTCGCTCGACATCGAGACCGATCCCGCGGCGGTCCGTGTTTACGTGGAACGATTTAAAATCGAACAGCTCGTCTTCAACCTCATCGGGAACGCGCGGGATGCCCTCGTCGCCAAGGGAGGGAAGCATTTGGCGGTCCGAGTCGTCTCGTCAGGGCCGACGACGACAGACCTCATCGTCGCCGACGACGGAGAGGGGATCCCTCCGGAGAATGTAGACAGGGTCTTCGAGCCTTTCTTCTCGACGAAAGGGGAAGAGAAAGGAACCGGGCTGGGGCTCTTTGTGGCGAGGAGGATCGCCGAACAGCACAGCACGAAGCTGGAGCTGCTGGATGATGCCATGCTCGTCAGGTTGGGGCTCGAGACGATGAGGACAGCCTTTCGCGTCCGATTGTCCGACGCCACGGATTTCTTGGCCGAGTCCGGAGAAAAGGCGGTAAAGGGGCCGCTTCGCAAGGTCCTCATCGTCGATGACGAAGAAGTTGTCCGAAAGCTGCTGGGAAAAGTGGCGAAGCGCTGCTCTCTCGAGCCCACGTTGGTCTCCACGGGAGAAGAAGCGGTCGAATCTCTGGAGGCGGAGTCCTATGACCTGCTCATCACAGACAAGAACCTGCCCGGGATAAACGGACTGGAAGTGGCCCGCCTGGCCAAACACTTAAACCCCTGTCTCCCCGTCATGATGATAACGGGCTACGCGTCGGAGTCTTCCGCGACCGAAGCGGCTTCGCTGGGGCTCGCGGACTACATCGTAAAGCCTCTGGATGTGGACGAGTTGAGCAAAAGGGTCGTCTCGCTTTTATCCGGATCGCCCCAGTGGCCCCAGGCTCCTGAGCCCTTTGAAACGAGCGACCCGGCTAAGGGCGAAGACACCGGGCCGCTGGAGCTCGCGTGGCAGGACCTGCCCGTCTTCGTCATCGAGGCGGATGACGGTATTCGGCAGAGAATCGATCACATACTGACGGGCGCAGGTATGTCTGTTTTTGCCAGGAGCGCCGCGCCGGACGCCTACGGAGACCTGGAAGAGAATCGAGGGGCGATAATTATTGCGAACACTTTTGTTTTAAAGACGCATGCCGATTGGTTTGAGGGCCACCCACATGATAGGAAGGCGCTCGGCAGCGTCGTCATCATGGATCATGGCGGCGTCGACAAAGCGATAGAAGCGATTCATCTGGGAGCTCGAGGGATGTTCGCTCCACCTTTCGACGAGAGCAAGATCATCGCGGAGTACCGCAGAGCGGTGAAGAGGCTGCTCAAAGAGAAAAGGAAGGCGAAATCGCAAACGATTTCGTGACGAGGTACATATCACCGAGATGCTGGCGCGTGTGATCACATATGGACTTGTCGTGGCCGTTTTGACGGGCCTGGGGATTTGGGGGTCAAATTTTTTCTTCGGCGAAGAAGCGCAAAAAGCTATCCCCCGAGCCGTCGCCCCGGCGCAGGCTCGGTCCGAACACAGGGCCGATGGGGGGCAAGACGCGGGCGGCTCCGGACCAAGGGTTCAGGAGATCGCGGATGACCTCACGGTGCTCTCGGTCTCGGGCAACGCGGAACATCAGCCCGACGGCGCGACCGACTGGACGGTGCTCGAAGAGGGAGCCCTGCTCAAGGGGCGGCAGATCCTCAAGACAGGCGGCGATTCCAGGCTGACCCTCGGCGTCGGTAATAAATCACGAGTCGAACTCGACGAGCGCGCAGAGCTCCGCCTCAAGGATATTACCAGCCAGGGCCACCAGTTTCAGCTGATCGAAGGTCGTATCTCCGTCGACTACAAAGAGCAGGGACGACGTGTCCGGATTGAAAACCGCGACGGAACGGCGGTCGCCGAAGCCGAAGAGGGGATCTTCACCGTTTTGGGCACGGGGACCACGGTGGCGGTCGCGACGAAGACCGGGAGAGTGGACCTGAGCGCGGGCGGGCAGACCGTTGAGGTCGCTGCCGGGCAGCAATCGGTGGTGGAGCAGGGAGGCGTTCCGGCGGCGCCTAGGCCGATCCCGGTGGACGTCATGCTTCGCGTTGTGGATCCGGGGTGTCTTGTTCAAAGGAATGCCTTTTTGGTCGTGAAAGGCCGCGCTGACGAGGGCTCTCGCGTCACCGTCGACGGGGAGGACGTGGAGCTCGGTCCCGATGGAAATTTCGCAAAGGGCGTGGGACTCAAGGTTGGAAAGAATCGCATCGTCATCGAGGCCGTAGACGCTTCAGGGAATCAAAAGCGCAAGGTGTTGCCCTGCGTCATCGTGGACCCCGGCGCTCCCATAGAAAAAGTGGACATCAAGTGGGGGCCATCGAGTTGAGCGGCCCGGACCAAAGCGCTCTGCTCAGAGGGCTCTTCGTCGTCTTTTTGCTGCTGGGGGCGTGGCCCGCGACGGCCCGATCGAGCGGCCTGAACACTCCGGCGCGCGGCGGTGCGGTGGAGATAGGTGTAGAACCGCCGCAGATGGTTCTTGGAGAGCAGAGCTTCGCCCGCGTCGATATCCGCCTTCCGGCCGGAGTCACCTGGTACGAGGTGAGGGCGATAAGGGGGGCTATCGACTCGCATCGGCGAAGAGGCGACGTTGTGACCGCGTCGTATCATCCTCCGAAGGACTACATTCCAGCGGTCGACGTCATCGCGGTCCGGGCGATGAAGGGGGAGAAAAAGATCTACGGATACGTGGCCCTGCCTCTGCACGGCCAAGGAAGAGCGGACATCCGCACGCGGCCCTTTGCCCAGGCCACGCTTCGCATAGGAGAACGCGTCTTCGGTCCCGTGCGCGCCGACTCCAAAGGCAATGCCCGGATCCCGGTCGTCGTTCCTCCGGGAGTGACCGAGGGGTTCGATGACAATGAGAACATCATCGACCTCGGCGTGCCGCAGGTGGAGAGGGTGGCGTTGTTCGCTTTTCAAGATGAAGTGCAAAGCGATGAGAGGCTGGAGATATTTTTCGTGGTTTTAAGCCCCGACGGCACTTCGACTCCTCGGGCTGCCTTGGATATTCAAAGCGAGGGCGGTCAGATATCTGAAATGCGCGCCCTCGATGACAGCGCCCGCGTCGCCGAGGTGACCCCTTCTCCCGAGGCTTCGGTGCTTGTGATCAAAGCCGAGGTGGCAGGTGCCGGCGATGTTCCTTTTGAGCTCGCCCTCCCGGTCAGCGCCCCTCCCCAGCCGCCAGCGGCTCCTTCCAAAGAGGACAAGGCTCCTTCTGACGAGCCGGTGAAAAAAACACCCGAAAAGAGCGCCGCGCCGCCCGAGCCACCCGAAGAAATTGTCAGCTGGGGAGTGTCGGCAGCGGCGCTCTTGGGCGCCGGTACCAACTTCGGGACGGTGAACGGTTTTCAAGGCGGGCTCTTTGTCAGCGGGGATCTGACCTTCCGAGGTCACACCGCTTTCATCGGCGGCTTGGGCTCGGCGCTGTATGGTCGCGCGGACAGCACGGTAGACAAGTATGCGCAGGGCTCGCTGGGCTCCTCTGAGGATTTGATAGTACAGTTGCTGGGCACAGTGGGGTACCGAACCCGGTTTTGGCGCAGCCTCGGGCTCGAGCTATGCGGTTACTTGGGGCCGGTATTGTCGAGACACGCGATGGACGCCGAGATCGTCAAAGATACGGCCTCTGAAAGCTTTCACATCGAAGATCGCACCGGAGGGTGGAGCGTGGCAGCGGGCGGGGGCGGTCGAGTCACGTGGGCCCTCCCGGTAGGGTTTGTTTTCTTTGGGGGGAGATACCTGTGGGTTGGGGCTTCTTCCGACGATGCGGGCCATCATAATCTCTCCCTCATGCTCGTCGATGCGGGGTGGGGGGTTGATTTCGGTTTTTGAGGGCCCGAATGAGCCGGTGGGCTCATGAGCTCGTCGGGGCGCCGCGAGAATCCTGGGGCAGCAGTTTGTAGATCTCCGACAGCAGCACAGACATCTTGGCGGGCTTTTCGAGCACGGTGTAGCCCATGTTTTTCACGTGGGCGCCTTTGCCGTTTTCCGACAGGAATATGAGGCGGCTGGTGAGCTCCGGCGCCGCGTTGCACATGGTGCGCGCCGAAGCGAAGTCGTTTTCGGAGGAGTCACGCAGCTCGCAGATGATGGCATCCACCGCCGGGCTGTGCTGCTCTATGATGGAGGCGGCCTTTTGGAACGAGGCCGCGGTCAAGATCCGGTGCATGGAGCCAAAGGTCTTTTCGTACCCCGACAACGCCACGGGATCCGGGGTCACGAAGAGGATGGTTCGCTGCCGAGATTGAGCCCAGATTTGGGGACGAGCATAGCGATCCGATTCTTGGCTTTCGATACAGGGGAGCTTGACCGTGAAGGTGGTGCCCACGCCCACGCGGCTCGTGACCGTGATTTGGCCATCGTGGTCATCGACGATCTCCTTTGCGAGCGCCAGCCCGATGCCGGAGCCCTTTTCACCCTCGCCGGCGCCGTCGGTAAAAAATCGGTCGAAAATTTTGTCCAGGTTCTCTTGGGGGATACCTGTGCCCGTGTCGCTGACCGAGACAAACGCGTGGTTTGATTGGGTGTAGCCCGTGATCTTGATTTCGTTTTCTTCGGGCGGACCATCTTGAATGGCGCGTCCGGCGTTGGTGAGCAGGTTGATGAACACCTGCACGAGCCGGCTACTTCTGCCGAGCACCGTCACTTCGGATGAGACCAAAGTGGTGACCTGTGCCTTGTTCTTGAGCTGATGACGCACCAACCGGGTCGCCGAGTCAACCACCTGGGCCAGCTTGACCGGCTTGCGATCGTTCTCCTCGGAGCGACCCAGAGATTTCAAGTCGCCTGCAAGCCGCAGGAGGAACTCCACGGCGTCCTGGGTGGGCTCGAGAGAGCCTTGGAGCTGGCGGATTGAGCAGATGAGCTCATCTCTGGGGCGTCCCGCCTCGACGCCCTCGAGCAGCTCGTCCAGCTCTTCGACAGCGTAGGGGATGGCCATGGAGAGCAGGGACAAGGGGTTGTTGATCTCGTGCGCGACGCCGGCCGACAGGTAACCGATGGTGGCCAGTCGCTCGGCCAGCCGGGCCCTCTGCTCTGACTGTTTGGCCCGCTGCAGCGCCGACCAAAGCTCCTTGTTGGTCTTCTCGAGTTGTTCGGTGCGCTTGTCGAGATCTTTCCGGAGCCGTCCCGTCTCCAGCGCGTTCGTGATGTCTAGCTGGAGGGCGTCGAGGTCGAAGGGCTTGCGGACGTAGCGAAAGACCCCGAGCGTGATCGCCTGGATGGCGGAGTCCGTATCGGAGTATCCTGTAATGACGATGGCTTCTGTGTGGTGGTCGCGCCTTCGGCACTTGGAGATGATGTCGAGACCGGAGCCGTCGGGGAGGTTCTTGTCGACGATGAGGAGGTCGAAGATGTGCTCGTCGAGCAGCTTTTGTGCTTCGGTCTTCGAAGGCGCGGCGAGGGTTTTGTACCCACGGAGTGTCAGCGCCTGGGTGAGCAGGGTCCGGATGATCTCTTCGTCATCGACGATGAGAATGAACGGTGAAGCAGCGTTTTTTTCAGACTTTTTTTTTGTTTCCAACATTCAGACCGAGCCCATTTCGCCTGAAATGGCTAGTGAAGCGTTGATATTCAATCTATCTTTATCAGCGGCGAAGGGTCAAGCTGCGGTGAGCTCCTCGAAGAGATTCAGTCTCCTGTAAAGTTTGGGGTGCTTTTTTTTCTCACGGCCTCGAGGCCTCGACGCAGGTCTTGGGAAGAGAACGCCTCGAGGCGCAGCTGCTCGAGGGATCGTGCGAGCGTCGAAGCGCTGCGGTTTTCGACCGCCTGGATGGCCCGCCGCGTGCCCCGCATCGCCAAAGGGGCGTTTCGCGAGATTTTTCGAGCGAGGTTTTGCACGGCCTCATCGATCTGTGATGCCGGCGTCACCTCATCGACGATCCCCATCTTCGAAGCCTCCTGTGCGTTTATGACCTCGGCGAGGAGAAACAGTCTCCTGGCGGCGGCGGCCCCGAGCTTGGTCACGAATCGCTCGATCCCCGAGGTCTTGTACACGAGCCCGATGCGGCACGGCGGCATGGCGAAGCGCGCCGATGGCACCGCGACTCTGAAGTCGCAGGCCAGCGCCAGGTCGAGGCCTCCGCCGAAAGCATCTCCGTTTAACTGGGCGATGGTCACCGCGCTGACCTCCTCCACGGCGCGCACGGCTCTTTCGAAGCGCGCGTCGGGCAGGGGGGCATCGAGGGGCTGGTCTGGGTCCATCTCATCGAGGTCGAAGCCGGCGCAGAAGCTGCGGTTTCCGGTCCCGGTGAGCACGATGACGCGTACCGGGTGGCGACTTGCTTCGGTCAGACGGGCGCACAGCGCGTCGATGAGCTCCCGATCCAGCGCTCCGCGCTTTCCCGGGCGAACGATGGTCACCCGTGCGACGAAGTTTTCGATCTCGACCCGGATATCTTTGTCTTCGGTCATGGGGGCCTTGTGCTTTGTTGAGCGCTTCCAAAGAGTTGACCGCGTTGTAGCGAATCGAAAGGCACCTGGAAAGGAAAACAGGACCCGCGCCGCTTTGGAGCTACACTTTTTGCATGAGACCCATTTGCACGTTTCAATTCAACAAGATGGTCCGCATGGCTGAGGCTGTTTTTGTCACCGCGGTGATAGCGGCGCTGACATGGGGATGCGCCAACGAGTCTTACTCCATCAGGGCGGCCTTGTCCGAGTCTGCGGCGCCGGAGTCTGCAGGAAGGGTGGCCCTGCCTTATGTGCTGGTGACGAAGTACACCGAGCGCGGCGCCGAGAAGCGCTGGGAGGACCCGGCGCTCACCGATCGAATCGCCGCCGGTCTGGTGGCCAGCGGCTACCGGGTGCTCGATCGCGCCTACATTCGCGACGTTCTGGAGCAGCAGGGCAGCTCCCCGGTGCAGCTCTTCGACGAGAAGCGCATCCCCGCGATCGGGAAGCAGCTGGGTGCCGATCTCATCGTCTTGGTCCGGTACACCATCGTCGAACGAAAAGACGGCAGTGTTCACGACAAAAAGCTCACCTTGCGCGGGATACGGGTCGCGGACGGCGAAGTGGCCCTGGCGGTCTCGGCGGTCGACACGTCGCGCTACGCTCAGCTCAAGGGCGAGCAGCTCGTGGACGCGGCCTTGCGGGGGCTTTTCGAGGGCGGCCAAGAGGCGCAGGTGGACCGCGAAGAGAGCGACGGCGCCGGGGCCGAATCCGAGCAGAAATCGGAGGCAGGTGCGAAGACGGGCTCATGATCCGTGTCTGAGCTTGCGGCCGGGGGGCGGCGTCGGCTAGTATCGACGGCACCAGGAAAGTCTGTAAAAAAAAGCGGTCCAGCAGGCTGCGTACGGAGGTTTTATGACAAAGCTCAGGCTGTTTGTTTTGTTGGGCGCGCTCGCGAGCGGGGCGTGCGATCCCGTCTTGGGCGTGCCGCAGGAATATGACACCCAGCCCCCCGACGGGGCGGATACGTCTACGGAGAGCCAAACCCAGACCGATTCCGATACCTAAAAGGTCAGTTCTTTTTTTTGAGAAGTCGATAGATGCGTGGGCCGAACCAGGCCAGCCCCACAGCTGCGGCGATCACGGCCATGGCGCGCGGGCTGCGGATGAAACGCATCGCAAAGACGGAGCCGATGATGATCACCACCAGGAGCAAGCTGCTGCGCAGGGACCGCGTCAGATTGGGCATGGGACGGCCGGCGGGGCCGCCGGGGGACGGCTGGCCCGTATGGACGTTTTGACCCATGTCATAGTCGGATCGCGAACGGGGGTTCTTGAGGACTTGGTACGCTTCGTTGGCCTCGGCCAGCTTCTCCGCGGCGAGATCCTGTAGCTCGTTGCCCTGGTGTTTGTCGGGGTGATAACGCGCGGCGAGCTTGCGGTAGGCCCGCGTTATCTCTTCGGAGCTCGCCGAGGGGGGCACCCCCAAGACGGCGTAGTAGTCTGGGAGCTCTCGCCTCAGTTTGGACCACCTTGGATATTTTGCAGGTGGTGGGCAAAATCCGCCTGGGTGGTGAGGATCAACCACGAATCACCATCCACGGTCTTTGCGTAGCTCTCCAAGGTCTTGAGGAAGTTGTAGAATTCCGGGTCCTTATTGTACGCTTCGGCGTAGATGGACGCGGCTTTGCCGTCGGCTTCACCCTTGATCATCTCGGCACTTTTGTAGGCCATCGAGCGGATTTTTCTCAGCTCGCGATCGAGCTGTCCTAAAATCTGCGCCGACAGGCCCTGACCCTGGGAACGAAACGCCTCGGCGACGCGTTGTCGCTCGGATATCATTCGTTCGAAAACCTTGGCCTGGACGCTCTCGATGTAGTCGATGCGCTTGAACTGCATATCCTTGAGCTCGATGCCCAGTTTAAAGGCTTTGGGCTGCGCCTTCTCCAAGATGAACTCGGTGAGCTTTTCTCTCCCCACCGAGATGGTCCCCGATGAGCCTCCCGGGAGGAGATCCTGCATTTTGTCTCGAATCGGCGACGGCATGGAGCTTTTGCGGTTTTGGGCCGCCTCTTCTCGACCGGTCGGCTCGGCTTGTTCGGGCTCTTGCTCCGCGTCTGTGTCGGCCTGCGTATCTGAATCGACATCGACATCAATGGCCTGTTCGGGGAGACCGGGCGCGGCTTCTGCCACGGCGGCGTTTTTGTCGTCTTCGAGAGACTTGGGGAGTTTTTTTGTTTCTGCGAGCGCGTCGTCTACGAGATTTGAGAGATCTTCGGTCTGCTCAGTTAGGAGCTGTTCTTCTTCGGGAGCCGAAAATTCCCGGTTCGTGGTGCGGATCGCCTCGATGAGTGCGTGATTGGCCACCACGTTCCTCGTGGCGTTGTCGATGATGTCGTCGAGACGGCTCTGGGCGCTGGCTTCGTCTCTTAGGGTTTCGATGAAGATCAGCGGATCCGATATCCTCCAGCGCGCAAACACGTCGATGTAGATGTAGCGTTTGTCGGCCGTCGTGATCTGGCTTGCGTCTCCGTCCCACTCCAGCCAGCGCTTCTCGAAGCGTTTGGCCTCTTGAATGAAGGGGAGCTTGAAGTGGAGGCCCGGGGCCTCTATTTTGCGGACCACCTTGCCGAACTGAACCACGACCACTTGCTCGGTCTCTTGCACGGTGAACGCCGACGCGTACAGGACGACAAGGCCCAGCACGACGACGGCGATGATGGCCATCAGTGATTTATTCATTGCTCACCTCCCTGCCCATGAGCCTGCCCTCGCCTTTGAGGGAGTCCTTTTGGCCTGCCATGGGAAACAACATGGGGATCATGCTCTTGACCTTTTCGTCCACGAATACTTTTTTACCGGCCTGCGGGAGAATTTCGCTCAGGCTCTCGAGATAGATGCGCGAGCGCGTCACCTCGGGCGCTGCCGCGTACTCTTTTTGAATGGCCAAGAAGCGCTGCACTTCGCCCAGCGCTCTGTTGACGCGTTCGACGGCGTATCCGCGCGAGCTCTCGATGACCTTTTTCGCTTCGCCGCGGGCG